>MNXL01000162.1:645-5380 GCA_001871755.1 Anaerolineae bacterium CG2_30_64_16 | reverse complement strand
CTGCCCACGCTGGTGGGCAGCCTCGAAACTTGTTTCGCGAAGGGTCATTCATCTACCTGGTTCGTGGATCGGTGATCCGCGTGGCGACGTGGTAGACGGTTGGCGCCGTGTGACGCGGATGGGGTCGCGCCCAGGTATTTCGGCCCGCTCTTTCCACGAATAGACAGCCGTTTGGCATTTGGGTAAGGAGGTGATCGCATCCATTTGACAATCCCGTGGGTCAGACAAAAGCTCGTCTCATCTGTTCAGTCATCCGATTTGCTGCATCTTCGAGGAGGAAGGGATATGAAACACAAGATCTTGTCTCTCGTCGCCCTGGTTGTTTTGCTGGGCATGTTGGTAGCGGGCTGCGCGCCGGCCCAGAAAGCCAGCACCGAGATCAACGTGCTCTGCACACCGCAGGAGGAGTGGTGCCAGGGCATGAAGCAGGAGTTCGAAGCCAAGACCGGCATCACCGTGAACTACGTGCGTATGTCCAGCGGTGAGTCTCTGGCCCGCATCCGCGCAGAGAAGGACAACCCGCAGTTCGACATCTGGTGGGGTGGCCCCATCGACAGCTTCGTGGCAGCCAAGGGCGAAGGTCTGCTCCAGCCGTACAACTCCCCGAATTTCAAGAACCTGCTCGATCAAAAGAAATACAAAGACGCGGACAACCAGTGGGTGGGCATCTATGTCGGCACGCTGGGCTTCGCGACCAACAAAGACTGGCTGGCCGCGCATCCTGGGACCAAGGCGCCCACATCCTGGGACGACCTGCTGAAGCCCGAGTTCAAGGGGCAGTTGATGGTGGCGCACCCGTCCACCTCCGGCACCTCCTATACTGCCCTGGCAACCGTCCTGCAGATCAGGGGCCAGGATGCCGGCTGGGCGTACCTGAAGCAATACGCCGGCCAGATGTTGCAGTTCACGAAGAGCGGCGCCGCGCCGGCCAAATTCGCCGGCCAGGGTGAGGCGGCCGTGGCCATCGTCTTCTCGCACGACATCGTCCACGAGATCGACGACAACGGGCTGCCGTTGGAGCTGACCTTCCCCGCTGAGGGCACCGGCTACGAGATCGGCGGCATGGGGATCCTGAAGGGCGCAAAGCACCTGGACGCCGCGCAGAAGTGGTTCGACTGGGCGATCTCCGCGGAAGCACAGGCGTTGGGCCCCAAGTATCACGCGTATCAGGCCCCCACGGTGTCGGGTGTCCAGCTTTCGCACCCCGAATTGCTCCAGGTCAACCTGATCGATTACGATTTCCAGTGGGCCGGCGAGCACAAGAAGGAATACGTTGACAAGTTCACCAACGAGATTTTTGCGGCCGAGAACCTGAAGTAATCGCGAGGCTCGGTGATACGGGGCAGGGGGTCACTCGCCCTGCCCCGTGCTTTGTGGGGGCGTTCATGGCTGTCAATGCACTCGCGTCGGAGGCCCAGACGGGCGGGCTTTGGCGCACAGCGATTCGGCGGCGGTATCGGGAGTTTGCCCTGATCGCCCGCGATCCAGTTTTGATGATCAGTCTGTTGTACTGTGGCCTTTTCCTCTTCATCTTCGTGGTGTATCCCCTCTTTCGTGGCACGGCCAACGGGTTTGTGGATGCCAGTGTCTCTGGGCCATGGTTCACGCGACTCAGCGCAAAGTACATCGGCCGCTTTTTAGATTCCTATTATGGACCGTACTTGCGCCGCGTTTTCCTGGACACCCTCCAGATGGGCCTGCTGACCGCCACGGGTGGCACCATCCTCGGTTTCATCTTTGCCTATGCCCAGGTGCGCTGCAACATGCCATTGCGAGGCCTGATCCATTTGCTGGCGCTGGTCCCCACCGTGTCGCCGCCTTTCGCCATCGCGCTTAGCACGATCTTGCTGTTTGGTCGCAACGGCCTGGTGTCGCGCAAGCTGCTGGGGATGACTTTTCCGGTGGGGTCCAACGACATCTACGGCATGGACGGACTGGTTTTCGTCCAGGTCATTACCTTCTTTTCGGTGGCGTATCTGATCATCCGGGCCATGTTGGAGCGGCTCGATCCCAGTATGGAGGAGGCCGCGCATAGCCTGGGCGCGAGCAAGCTGCACATCTTTCGCACGGTGACCCTGCCGCTGCTCATCCCGGGGCTGGCCGGCTCGTTCCTGCTGCTGTTCGTGGAGTCGCTGGCCGACCTGGGCAACCCGCTGTTTATCTCGGGCAACACCACGGTGCTTTCCGCACAGATCTTCCTGGCGGTGGCCGGCGAATACGATTACCAGAAGGCCTCGGCCCTGGCCTTCGTGTTGCTGGTCCCCACGTTGGTGGTGTTTCTGGTCCAGCGCTATTACGTCACCCGCCGCTCTTACGTCTCGGTGACCGGCAAGCCCACGGGTGGCCAGATCCTGGTCAAGGAGCCGTGGATCCGCTGGCCGGTGGTGCTCATCACCTACCTGATGTGTGCGCTGATCATCGTGCTCTACACATCGATCATCTACGGCTCGTTCGCCAGGGCCTGGGGGGTGGACTATCATCCGACGCTGGAGTGGTGGCGCCTGATGGCCGCGCGGGGCGTTGAGTCGGTGTTAGACACGACTTTCCTGAGCGCGTTCGCCACGCCGATCGCCGGCCTCACCGGGATGGTGGTGGCGTTCCTGGTGGTGCGCAAGAAGTTCAGCGGCAAAGACACGTTGGATTTTGTCTCCAACCTGGGTGGCGCGGTGCCCGGCACGATCCTGGGTATTGGGTTCGTGCTGGCGTTCAGCACCGCCCCGGCTTTTGTCGTCGGGGTGTTGTACGTATTCCTGGCATTCTTCCTCCTGCGGACCGGCTTGCCGAACTGGCGCAGAGGGCAGGTGATCGGGGTGTTGGTCGGCAGTGTGGTCGGGATCGGGCTGGCGCAACTGGGCCGGCTGTTGCCCGGCCTCAACATGTACTATCTGGTGGGTGGCATCTTTGGTGTGTTGGGCCTCCTGCTGTGGGTTTGGCGCCGCCAACGGACGTCGGGTCTGCTCCTGTTGGGTATGGGGGCCTATCTTTTCTCGGCGGACCTGATCGATTACGCCGCGTATCCCATCGCCCAGGCCAGCCGGTCGATTCCACCGGGGTTCTGGGCCAACGCCATCTTCCAACTGTCCGATTACCTGAAGGTGTTTTTCCAAACACCGACGCCGCTTTCGGCCATTATCTACGCGTTCCTGTCGCTGTTGGTGGTGGATCGGCAGCAGGGCAAGTTCCGCCTGGTGATGACGACTGCGCTGCTCGCCCTGATCGGCGTGCTCTGCTTCATGGGGCAGCCGCTGGCGTTGGTGGGCGCGCCGTACATCATCATCGCCGCGTTTGCCGTGCGCAGCCTGCCGGCTTCGGTCCGGGCGGGCGTCGCGGCGTTGCAGCAGATCGATCCGTCGATCGAGGAGGCTTCGGCTATGCTGGGCGGTGACGCGCAGTATACCTTCCGCCATGTGACGTTGCCGTTGATCCTGCCCGCGCTGCTGGCCGGTCTGATCTTCAGCTTCACCCGACACATGACCAGCCTTTCGGCCATCATTTTCCTGGTCAGCGCCCGGTGGCGGATCGTCACGGCCTCGATCCTGAGCGAGTGGGAGCAGGGTGGCATCAGCATCGCGGCGGCCTATTCCACCGTGATCATTTTCGTGGTCTTCATCGCCATCGGCGTGCTTTACCTCATTACCAGGAAGCTGTTTGGCGGCCGCGGCGACGTGGACCTGACTCTGGGAGCGTGATGCATGTATCTCGTGTTGGAAAACCTGGTCAAAATATTTGCCAGCCGGGGGGGCGTGGGCGAGGTCACCGCGGTGGACGGCGTATCACTCGACATAAAGCAAGGCGATCTGGTGACGCTGTTAGGACCTTCGGGCTGCGGCAAGACCACGACGTTGCGGTTGATCGCGGGTTTCGAGTTTCCCACGGCCGGCAGCATCTTGCTAGACGGGGCAGCCATCAACGACTTGCCACCGCACCGCCGCGATATGTCGATGGTGTTCCAGAGTTACGCGATCTTCCCGCACCTGAACGTGTTCGAGAACATCGCCTATGGGCTGAACGTACAGCGCCGGCCCCGTAGCGAGGTCAAGCGGCGGGTGGCGCGCGTGCTCGAGCTGGTGGAGCTGACCGGCCTGGAGAATCGCGCGCCGAACCAGCTCTCCGGTGGCCAGCAGCAAAGGGTGGCGTTGGCCCGGGCGTTGATCATGGAGCCCAAGGTGCTGCTGATGGACGAGCCGCTCTCCAACCTGGACGCCAAGCTGCGCGAACAGATGCGCCACGAGATCCGGCGCATCCAGAAACGGTTGGGGATCACCAGCGTCTACGTGACGCACGACCAGGTGGAGGCGATGACCCTGTCCGATCAGGTCGTGGTGATGAACCAGGGCCGGATCGAGCAGATCGGCACGCCCAGCGAGATCTACCGGCGACCCCGGACGCGGTTCGTCGCCGACTTCATTGGCCGGGCGAACTTCGTGCCGGGGACGGTTCGGGGGCGCCAGAACGGCCGCCTGGTCCTGGACGCGCTGGGCACGACCATGACGGTGGCCGCGCCGGCAGGCCGCTTCGAGATAGGTGAGACAGCGACGATGGTCGTGCGTCCCGAAATGGTCGAGATCGATTCCCCGCAGGCGCACGTGGAGGGAATCGTGAGGCGATCGGCCTACCTGGGCAATGTGATCGAATACGAGGTAGATATCAGCACCCAACTCCTCTCGTTGGTCGAACACGACCCACGGCGGGACACGATTCACCCGGAAGGCCAGCGCGTCCGGGTGCGCTTTCT
>MNXL01000162.1:0-600 GCA_001871755.1 Anaerolineae bacterium CG2_30_64_16 | reverse complement strand
AGATTGGTAGATTGGTAGATTGGTAGATTGGTAGATTGGTAGATTGGTAGATTGGTAGATTGGTAGAGACGTGTAGTCGTAGGCGTGGTATGTTGTGCAATGAGATGACTTGGTGAGAGGGATAGAATGCAGTCACAACCCACAGTTTTGCTCCGCCAGATAGAGGATTTGAGAGGGTCGCGGGTGGTCGCCTACCTGACTTCCGATCAACCCAACTCTCCATTCGTCGCGAAAATGGCATTGGATGTGATTCCGTTTTTCTATGAACATCTCAGGCGCCTGGGGCATTCCGACCGCCTTGACTTGTTTCTTTTCAGCCAGGGGGGAGATACAATCGTACCATAGGAACGACAGCTCATCCCCCAGATTGTGGATAACCTGGCAGAGAAGCTTTACTATCACAACTACTTCATCGGGCGCCAGGAAGCTGCTGAGATCGGCCTAAAGATCGTTCGTCCAGCGGATGCGTTGGAGACTGCGATGTGGCAACTCCTGAAGGCCTACCGTGAGGAAATGGAACTGGGCCATGTTTTTGATCCCGCTCAGCACCTGGGTCAGAAAGAAGATGCTCGAATCGAACGCCCAATCGCGATATTGGAC
>MNXL01000129.1 GCA_001871755.1 Anaerolineae bacterium CG2_30_64_16 | reverse complement strand
CCGGGTGGGTGTCCGGGTGGGCGTGCGAGTGCCCGTTGGCGTGGCGGTGGCCGTCGGGATGGTGGTCACGGTAACCGTCCTGGTTGCTGTGGCCGTCTTGGTTGCTGCGGCCGTCTTGGTCGACGTGGCAGTCGGCGTGGGCGTGACGCCACCGCCCGCATACTCGTACGCGCCGATGTCGGGACGGGCGTCGCGCGGCCGGCCATCGAAGTCCACCGCGGGCGCGCCGGTGGTCGTGCCCGCGTCGATCGCCGGACTGCCAGCCAGCAGGTGCGCGTCGAACGCGTCGATGGCCGGATTCGCCAGGCGGGGCGAGACCCCGCAAGTGGCATGGCCGCCCGGACAGGCATCCTCCTTCACATCGGCGATTACGGAGTAGTCGAAGTCAAATGGATCCCCGGGAATGTCCTCCTGATAGGCCAGGCAGGTTTGGTCACCGCCAAACAGATCCGGGTGCCCCTGGAAGAGGTTGTTGCGCAGGCGCACCGACTCCGCGCCGGTGCAGGTTCCATCGCAGCCCGCCACGATCAGGCAATCTCCCTCGCTGGTCAGCGTGTTGTTGGTCAGCGTGGCCAGGTCACCCGGCCGCAGGGTGAGATCGATCGCGTTCCCGTAGGCCCGGCAGGGGTCTACGTTGTGGGTGAACGCCTGGCCCTCGAAGTAGCCGCAGTTGCCGACGATGATCGAGTTCTCGATGACTGCCGGGCCAGTGGTCTTGATCTGGTTGCCGGCGTTGCCCTCGGCGATGGTGCGGCGGATCTCGATAAGCGACCCCGGCACACGGGCATAGAGCAGGTCCAGTCCATCCGAGGTGTTGTGCCGGAAGGCCGAGTTCTCGATCACCCAATGCCCACCCGTTTCACCGGTGCCGACGCCGTCACCGTAGCCCCCAGCCGACTGTGCCCAGCAGCCAGTTGGCTGACCGCCGGGCCAGGTCTCGACGCAGCCGTTCCACTCGACCGTCCAGCGCCGGAAGGTCAGCGTGCCCGCGTTGGCGTCGCGCCCCTCCCAGAGGTCGCCGTCCCAACCGACCCAGCCGTTCCCCGCGATCCGCACGTTTTCCACCGTCCAATCGGTCAGCCGGCCGGCGTGAACCCCGGCCGAGGCGAAGCCGTGGATGTTCAGGTCGTGCAGATAGACGTTGGCCGAATCCTCAGCGTAGATGCCGGTATCCGCCCACGGGCCGAAGGGGTAAGTATCCCGCTTACAAGCCAGCCCGCCGGTATGGAACTCGACGCAACCGGCGTGGTCGGTCAGCTCCAGGCCGGCGATCTCGACGTTGCTGGCGTCGGTCAGGTCGATCAGGTAGCTGGCTCGCTCCGTGCCCCACAGCTCCACCTGTCCGGCAACCCCCGGTGTCCAACCTATCTGATCCCCGTCGGAAAGCGCGGCGTGGCCGGCCACCGCGCCTACACCCAGGATGCGCGTGCGATGAGCCGCGTCCGGGCCGCTGGGGATCGGCGGCATGACGCAGTCCCAGGGATAATCGGCCTCGCACGTGTCGGCCCCCGGCGCGGCGTAGCCCAACATGTAGCTGCCCGCGCCGATGATCAGCGTATCGCCGCCCGCGATGCGCGGGGTTCCGCCGGGTGGGAGCGCGTAGAACGGATGCCCCCAGGCGCACGCCTGGCCCAACCCACTGCCCGAATAGGCCGCGTCGGCGCGGCCCGTGCACTGTGCCGCGGAACCGCCGTCGGTCCGTACGTAGTAGGTGGACGAGCCGGCCGCGGTCGTGCCGGTGGGTGTGATGGTCGAGGTGCGCGTCGATGTCGCAGTGGACGTCGGTTGGTTGACTTGGGTGGGCGTGCGTGTCGGCGTCATAGTTGACGTGGCGGTTGGCTGGTTGGTCGGCGTGTTGGTTCTGGTGGGTGTGCGCGTACCCGTTGCTGTCGATGTGGCGGTCGGTGTGATCGTCGGTGTGGCGGTGTCGCCGGTGTGATAGCAGATCGTCAGCTTGGGACGCTCGGAAACCGTCCCGTATTCGCTGGCGTAGTAGGTCTCGTACTCGTCGGTCACCGTAGTTGGATCGTCCAGCAACAGGCCGTAGTTGGAATAGCTCCCGCTCGCCCAACCTTGCACCAGCCCGGTGACGTTGGCGGACTTCCAGCCGTCGGTCGCGTTCGTGGTGAAGCTGCCCCGGATCGCCGGATCGTAGCCGCCGAAGTTGTTCCACGTCACGCTGCCCGAACCCGTTTCGGACCAGGCCGCGGTGATGCGGTGGACGTTGACGGTGCGGTTGCCGTCGTAGTCCACGCGGTAGATACTGAAGGTGGCGTCGTCCACGACGACC
This sequence comes from Anaerolineae bacterium CG2_30_64_16, assembly GCA_001871755.1. Lineage (GTDB taxonomy): Bacteria > Chloroflexota > Anaerolineae > CG2-30-64-16 > CG2-30-64-16 > CG2-30-64-16. Next base: position 19,122 of record MNXL01000129.1, on the reverse strand, counting down.
CCGGCGGGCAGGAAGCTCAGGTCGAAGCGGATCAGCGTGCGTTTGCGGCCGGCGCCGTAGTTGCCGGTGTAGAGCTGCTCCCAGTTCCCGGTGTCATCGGGCGAGGAGGCCCAGATGTAGGCGTCGGCGACCGTGCCGAACGTGCCGCGCTGGATCACCTGGCCGCAGACCGGGCCAGTGGTGGCGGTGGCGGTTGGTGTCGGGCTGGCGGTAGCGGTGCGCGTCGGCGTCCGGGTGACGGTCGGCGTGGGCGTGGGACCGGGTGTGGGCGTGTGCGTTGCGGTGGCCGTGGGGGTGGTCGTCGCGGTGGGACCGGGCGTGCGCGTCGCGGTCGGTGTGGCGGTGGACGTGGCGGTCGGGCCGGCCGTGCTCGTAGGGGTCGGCGTGACGTCGACCGGCGCGCCGTTCCAACCGGCCAGCCGGGCCATCATCCACCAGAACGCATTGGCCTTGAGCTTGCAGTTGAGCGGGTGGGAGTGGGCGCAATCAGCCGGCAGATCCACACAATCGGCCGGGTGCGCGCTGCACCAATCGTCGCACCAGGGGCAACTGTCGTCGGTGTTGGGGTAGTAGATGCCGGCCGGGTCGTAGCTCTCGATATCCGCGAAGTCGAAGAGCGCCTTGCCGTTGGTCGTCACGTAGCTGCGCACCAGGTTGTTGTTGCGGTAGAGCGTGCCCGCCGGTCCTGTGCCGTCGGTGTGCCCGGTCATGTAGATGAAGCGCATGGCGGGGTATTGGGTCTCGAACTGGTTCAGTGCGTCGAGATACTGTTGCACGGTCGCGACCGAGTTATCAGACTGCTGGCCGCACCACGCCCACATCGAGAAGCCGAACAGCCCGGTGTCCGCCACCCCCTGCGTGCGCGCGATGCCGCCGGCCGAAGCCCAGTAGTCATCCGGCTCGATGTAAGTATCGGGCGGGTTGCCGTCGTAGATGCGCAACTGGCCGGGGCCACCCGACAATCCGGTCGGTGGGTTCGCGCCCGCGTAGTCGATGACGACCGCGTACTTGGCGTCGATCTGCTGCAGCTTCTCGATGCCCGAGATGATCTGGGAGCCATGAGAGGTGTGCGCGTAGTGCAGCGTCAGGTTCTTGGCCTGGGTCAGCCAGTAGTCGGGGACCTTGCTCAGGTCGGTGCAGGTATGGTCGATGACGATCGACTGCGCTGAAACACGTTGGACGTTGGAACGTTCCGACGTTCCAACGTCCAGGATTTCGACGCCGCCTGGCTCCGGAGCAGAAGTCGCGGCGACCGTGTTCAACATCACCAAGGCAAACAGGGCCAGGATCAGCAGACAGGCGAACAACCAGCGGATGCGGGACATGGACGGCCTCCTTAGAATGCGCGCAACATCGCCCCTAACCCGGACAAGGCCGCTGCGCTTACAAGCCGGAACCAAGAAGGTGACAACCTGGCCCACAAATTTCTTGCACAAAAAGCAAGGATCTCGTGGGTCAGGCCTTATTATACACCAGGTTGGCAACCGGTGGGCAAAGGGACCTGGCGTTTCCCTTCATGTAAAGCCCATTGACAGATACAACCGATTAAAGTATAATTGGACTCTGTGCCGTCGCTTACAAAGCGCGGCACAAGACAATCCAGGTGAGACCAGGCATACACGATGATTCGCCCCCCCCGAAGATCGCGTTCGACCCGGCCGGCCGGCGTTTTGCTGCTGGTCGGCGTCTTGCTGGTGGGCGCTTTCCTGGCTCGAGACCGCATCGGGACCGTGCTGTTCGATCTCACGGGCGAGGAACGCCCGTTTTCCCAGCTCAAAGGGCTTTCTGATCTGGCCGCCGACTTCCTCCGCCCTCGCCTCCATCTGGCTCCCGAGTTTCCCGTCCAGCACACCGATGTCAGCCCGTTCGGCGTCAACGTCTTCCTGAACGAGGAGGTCGAGCCGGCCAAGCGCGAGCTGACCGTCCAATTGGCCGCGGATGCGGGTTTTCACTGGCTGCGCCAGGAGTTCCCGTGGCAGGACATCGAGATCCACGCCAAAGGGGATTTCGAGGACCGGCGCAATGTCCCGCCGAAATCAGCCTGGGAGAAATACGATGGGATCGTGGACCTGGCCGAGAAGTACGGCATGGAGCTGATCGTCCGGGTCAGCACCCCGCCCGCCTGGAGCCGCGCGGCCGGTGACTCGGTGGGCGCCTTCGCCCCGCCGGACCACTACGCGGACTTCGGCGATTTTGTCTACACGCTGGTCAGCCGCTACCGCGGCCGCATCCGCTACTACCAACTGTGGAACGAGCCGAACATCTATCCGGAGTGGGGCAGCTACGCCATCAGCCCGGAGGATTACACCGGGCTGATGAAGATCGGCGCGACGCGGGCGCGTGAGGCTGACCCGGACGTGGTGATCATCTGCGGCGCGCTGGCCAGCACCATCGCGCTCCAACCGGCCGCGGCGCCACCCAACAACGCGCTCAACGACTTGATCTTTCTCCAGCGTATGTACGACGCCGGCGCCGCGCGCTACTTCGACATCATGGCCATGCAGGCGTATGGGCTGTGGTCCGGCCCCACCGATCAGCGCATGCACCCGCGCGTCATGAACTACGGCCGGCCGCAATTTGTGCGCGATCTGATGGTGGCCAACGGTGACGCGGCCAAGCCGATCTGGATCAGCGAGATGGGCTGGAACGCCGTGCCCGACGCGGCGCCGGACAAACGTTTCGGCCAGGTCAGCCTGGAACAACAAGCCCGCTACACGCCCCTGGCCTACGAGCGCGCCATCACCGAGTGGCCGTGGGCGGGCGTTGTCAACACCTGGTACTTCAAACGCGCCACCGACGAGTGGTTCCGGGAGGACAAACCCGAGGCCTACTTCCGGCTTGCCGATCCCGATTTCACGCTCCAACCGGTTTACGACAGCCTGAAGGCTTACATGACCGCCTACAACGCGACCCATGAGGCCGGCCAATGACGAAGAGCGTAGAACGTTCACGCCGCGATGTGATCCTCTCCACCTTCCTGTTGCTGATGATCCTGGCTCTGGCGGCCGGTGTCCGCTTCTATCACCTCGCCAGCCAGAGCCTGTGGGCGGATGAAGGCAACAGCGCGGTGATGGCCGCGCGCGCGCTGTCGCAGATCGCCCGAGCGGCAGCCAACGACATCCACCCGCCGCTCTACTACTGGCTGCTGCACCTGTGGACGCGCGTGGCCGGGGTGAGCGAGTACGGGCTGCGCTCCCTCAGCGCGTTGCTCGGGGTACTGTTGGTTTGGGCCGTCGCCGAGCTGGCCCGCCGCCTGTACAACGACACCACCGGGCTGGCCGCCGCGTTCGTCGCCGCGTTGGCGCCGTTCCAGGTCTACTACAGCCAGGAAGCCCGGATGTACATCCAGCTCGCCCTGCTGACGACGACAGCGGTCCTGGCGTTCTGGTGGTTTGTCGAGCTGGAAAGGCGCGAACTCTCGGGGAGCCAGCGCCCCCCTCTCTACGATTGCCCGATCTTGACGTGGCCCGCGCTCGGGCTGGCGCTCTCCTGGATCGCTGGATTGTACACCCACTACGCGTTCCCGCTGGTGATCGGCGTGCTCAGCATCCTTTACCTGGTGTGGCTGTGGCGCTCGCGCGGCCTTGGGAAGGTGGGACGGCGGTTGCGGCGCTGGGTCGCGCTGTTGGCGCTGGCATTGCTTTTCTTCGCGCCCTGGTTGCCCATCGCCATCCGCCAGCTCACGACCTGGCCCAGCGGCGGCTCTGCCATGAGCCCGGCCGCCGCGTTGCAGACCGCGCTGACGATATTGGGGCTCGGGCCGGTGGCGCGGGGCGGAGCCGGCAGTGGCTGGATGTGGGCGCTGACCGCGCTGGCGCTGCTCGGCGCGCTGCCCTTGCCGTTTCACATCACGCGCGGGCGCGGCGCAGGAACGCAGGGCTACCTTCTGCGGTGGCTGACGCCCATCCTCTGGGTCGCCGCGCCGCTGGCGTCGATGCTGGCGTTCGGACTCTTCCGCGATGCCTATCTGAAATTCCTGCTGATGGCGAGCCCTGCCTACTGTATCCTGCTGGCCCGTGGGATCCTGGCGCCGTCCGGTGGCCTGCAATCGGCTGCAGCGCCGCAACCCACCGGACCGGCAGTTCAAGCGGCGGAACCCTGGTTTCGCAGCCGGCAGGTCGGTGCTTTCGGACGCGGCGTGATCGGCGCAACCTGGGTCGTTGCTGCGCTCGCGCTGGTGGGCGGGTTGTCAGGCGCCATCCTTTCGCTCTACTTCACCGCCCCCGCGGTCGCGCGCGACGACTATCGGGGCATCGTCCAGTTCATCGCGGCGACCGCCCACCCCAACGACGCGATCCTCCTCGACGCGCCCGGCCAGAGCGAGGTGTTCAACTACTACTACCGCGGGGATCTGCCCGTCTATGCTTTGCCGCGCCAAAGACCCCTGGACCCGGAAGACACGCTGGGTCAATTGCGCGAACTGCTCAACTACGACAAGGTCTATGCCCTTTATTGGGCCATCGAGGAAGCGGACCCGGACCGCCGGATCATAAATTGGATGGACAGTTGGGGCTACAAGACGCTCGACCAGTGGCACGGCAACGTCCGGCTGGCGGTCTACGTCATGCCGGAACGCCGCGCGCCGGACGAGATCGTGGACAACCTGGATCTGCATCTCGGCCCTGCCATCACCCTGCTGGGCTATCGCGGCTGGAACCTGACCCTCACTGCCGGCCAGGTCACGCAGGTCCAGTTGCTCTGGCAGGCCGCGGGCAAGCCAGAGAGCCGCTACAAGGTTTTTCTCCAACTGCTGGATCAGCGCGACCAGGTCATCGCCCAGCGCGACTCGGAGCCGGTCGGCGATAGCCGCCCCACCGAGGGCTGGGAACCGGGGGAAGTGATCCCGGACAATCATGGGCTGCTGATCCCACCTGGCACCCCACCCGGCACCTATCGGCGCATCATCGGCATGTACGATGTCAAAACGCTGGAGCGGCTCCGCTTGCCCGACGGCCAGGATTTCATCGACTTGCCACCCATCACAGTGTTGCGCGCCCAGACGTCGCCGTTGCTGGCGGCCTTCGACATGGGCTACAGCCAGAGCTTCGACTTCGGTGGGATCACGCTGCTGGGGCACGACCGGTACAAGCGCGGGTTCGGCCATATCCCCAACACGCCCCTCTATCCGGGCGATCGGCTGCATTTGACCTTCTACTGGCGCGCCAACGTGCAACCGCGCGCCGACTGGTGGTTCGATCTGACCTTGAGCGGCGCTACGGGGGAAACTGTCGCCGAACTGCAAGCGCCGTTGGTCGCCGACACCTATACAACGCCGCTCTGGGAGCAGGGGGAGATCGTGCGCGGGGAACACGACTTGTTGATCCCGTCCGATCTGCCGGCGGGTACCTACCGGCTCAGCCTGGTTCTCCTGCCCGATACCGACACCCCGGCCGGCACTGCCTATCTGGGAACGGTGAAGGTCGTTGCTGCGCCGGAGTAGACGCCTGGCAAGATCGCTCTACTGTAATTCTCATCACTCACCAGCCACACGACATGTGATAAGGTAGGAGCATGATTCTCGAAACCATCGTCGTCGGCGCGCTCCAGGCAAACTGCTACGTATGCGGGTGTGCACGTACCCGTCAGGCTGTGGTGATCGATCCCGGTGACAACGCGCCGGCCATCATCGAGATGCTGGGCAGGCACAACCTGAGCCTGGCGCGCATCGTAGCCACCCACGCCCATTTCGACCACATCCTGGCAGCCCGGCCGCTCCAGGACGCGACGGGAACGCCGTTCTACCTGCATCGTGGTGACCGACCGATCCTGGCGTCGATGCGGCAGACGACGCAGGCCTGGATTGGATTTGATCCTGGCAATCCGCCGCAACTGAACGGAGACCTGGCCGCGGGCCAGGTGATCGAAATCGGGGATTTGGCCTTGGAAGTGCGGTTGACGCCCGGACACTCTCCAGGTAGCGTGACCTTTGTGGATCACGCCGGCCGGCGCGCCTTCACTGGCGACGCCCTGTTCGCTGGCTCGATCGGGCGCACCGACCTGCCCGGCGGGGAGATGAAGACGCTGCTGGGGGCGATCCGGGCGCAGATTCTGAGCCTGCCCGACGATTACGCGGTGCTGCCCGGTCACGGCCCGGCCAGCACAGTGGGGGAGGAACGACGCACCAACCCGTTCCTGATGAACCCGTCGCCGTTCGACTTCTGGCGGTGACGAACGATGGCTGATGGCTGATTTGCGATTTCGGATTTGCGATTTCGGATTTCGGATTTGCGATTGCTGATGGCTGATTTGCGATTTCGGATTTGCTGATTTGCTGATTTCGGATTTTCGATTTTTGATTGGCGATGGCCGATGGCTGATGGCCGATGGCTGATGGCCGACAGCTTCTCGCCAAGGATGACAGTGGAGCATTTCACGCTGGCGCCCGGCATGGCTGCGGAGATCATCGCCCACACCCGCGCCGGTTATCCCGAAGAGGTGTGCGGCATCATCGCCGGCCGGCATGACGTCGGCGTGGCGCTCTACCGGGGGCGCAATGTGTCGCCGGCGCCGCGGGTGGCGTATGAGTTGGACGTGGAGACACTGGCCCGCCAGATCGCATTCGAGGATGAAGGGCTGACCCTGGCGGCGATCTACCATTCGCACCCGGCCGGCCCCGAAACGCCATCGCCGGCCGATGTGGCGAAGGCGTTCTACCCGGAGAGCGTGCACATCATTTGCAGCCTGGCGGATCCCCGCCGGTCCCGCCTGCGGGGGTTCCGGATCGTCAATGGGCAGGTACAGGAAGTGGGGTTGGGTTAGTTGGTGGGTCAGTGGGTTAGTTGGTTGCCGCGGAGCCCATTTGCTGACCCTTCGACTACGCTTCGCGAACAACGCTCAGCTCCGCTCAGGACATGTTCGCTGACCCTTCGACTACGCTTCGCGAACAACGCTCAGCTCCGCTCAGGACATGTTCGCTGACTCGCTGATTTGACACGCGTCCCATAAGCGGCTACACTAGCGGCCACACAGAGGTTGTCGAATCCATGAACTTGCAGCATACCCTGAAGGTGAACCGGCACACTTGCTCGTGTCTGGAGCGGGCGTGAGTTGGCACGGCGCCAACCACTGCCCGCTGTCATCAGCACACAGCGATGGGTCGCGTCTATTCCGGGTATGCAAACTAGAAACTGGAAGCTAGAAGCTAGAAGCTAGAAGCTGGAAGCTGGAAGGCTGGCAAACCTCTCCAGTATCCAGCAGCCAGCAGCCAGCATCCAGTATCCAGCAAAGGCTCATCGCAGGGTCAGCTTGACCCGGATGGGTCTTTTTTTGTCTGCCAGCCCACAACACGATTTACTCGTTACTCGTCACGTCACACAGAAAGGAGCTCTTTCCATGTCGCATATCGCAAACAGCATCACAGACTTGATCGGCAACACTCCGCTGGTCCGGCTGCACGGGGTCACCGCCGGCGCGGCCGCGGAAGTCCTGGTCAAGCTGGAGTTCCAGAATCCCAGCGGCAGCGTCAAGGACCGCATCGCCCTCAGCATGATCGCGGCCGCCGAAGCCGCGGGCCGCATTGGCCCCGACACCATCATCCTGGAACCTACCAGCGGCAACACCGGCATCGGGCTGGCCATGGTCGCGGCGGCCAAAGGCTACCGCTGCACCCTGACTATGCCGGACACCATGAGCATCGAGCGGCGCAAGCTGTTGCGCGCCTATGGCGCCGAGCTGATCCTGACCCCCGGCAGCCAGGGCATGCAGGGCGCGATCCAGACCGCGACCGAGATGGCCGCCCAGGACCCGCGCTACTTCATCCCGCAGCAATTCGAGAACCCGGCCAACCCGGCGATCCATCGCAGCACCACCGGCGAGGAGATCTGGCGCGACACCGCTGGCCGCCTGGATATCTTCGTCTCCGGCGTTGGCACGGGTGGCACGCTGACCGGCGCAGGGGCGATGCTCAAGGAACGGCTGCCCGAACTGAAGGTCGTCGCGGTGGAGCCGGCCGATTCGCCCGTGCTGTCCGGCGGAAAACCCGGCCCACACAAGATCCAGGGCATCGGCGCGGGGTTCGTGCCGGCCGTCCTGGATACCGACCTGATCGACGAGGTCGTTCGGGTGACCAACGACGAGGCGTTCGCCATGGCCCGCCGCGTGCCCCGGGAAGATGGCATCCTGGTCGGGATCAGCGCGGGCGCGGCGATCCACGCAGCCGTCCAGTTGGCGCAGCGCCCCGAGAACGCGGGCAAGCGCATTGTGGCGATCGCGCCGGACTATGGCGAGCGCTACCTCAGCACGGCGCTGTTTGCGGAATTGGGAGCGTAGGCGTTGCTAGACGGGTAGATTGGTAGATTGGTAAATTGGTAGACTGGTAAATTGGGCCTGGAGGGCGATGCCATCTCCCAATGTACCAATGTACCAATGTACCAATCTACCAATCCGCCAGCACACTCCCCCCGCCCGAGGAGGTCGAAAGATGTTCGAGACATTGCGGCGTGATCTGCGGGCCGTTTTCGAGCGCGATCCGGCTGCGCGCAGTGTGGCCGAGGTGTTGCTGCTGTACCCGGGGCTGCACGCGGTCTGGCTGCACCGGCTGGCACACCTGCTGTGGCGCAATGGCTTCTTCCTGCTCGGCCGGGCGGTGAGCCATTTCTCGCGTTGGTTTACCGGCATCGAGATCCACCCGGGTGCGCAGATCGGGCCGGGCCTGTTCATCGACCACGGCATGGGCACGGTGATCGGCGAGACGGCCGAGATCGGCGCCGATGTCACCCTGTACCACAACGTCACCCTGGGCGGAGTCAGTTGGGCCAGGGTCAAACGGCACCCGACGCTGGAAGATCATGTGGTGGTGGGCGCTGGCGCGCAGATTCTCGGGCCGATCACCATCGGCGCGCACAGCCGCGTCGGCGCCAACTCAGTGGTAGTCAAAGACGTCCCGCCGAAATCGGTGGTGGTGGGTGTGCCGGGCCGGTTCAAGGTGCTGAACGGCCAGCGCGTCATCGAGCCGAACCGGGAGGATCTCCAGCACGACCGGCTGCCCGATCCGACCATGGACATGCTCCGCAACCTGGGCGCCCGGCTGCTCGCGATGGAGCACACGATTCACGGGCTGCACCTGGAGGACGACGGCCAGACCGCCGATGCATGGGTGGCGAGCGGGGGGAGTCATATTTGATGAGTCAGCGAACATGTCCTGAGCGGAGCTGAGCGTTGTTCGCGAAGCGTAGTCGAAGGGTCAGCGAATGGGCGAATGGTGACGGGATGCCGATCTGCTGGTAATGCGGCCAGCGCGTTCTTCAGCCTTTCGCCCGTTGTCGCTTATAATGGCGGTAGTTTCGAGTTTGTGTGTCTTCCACCCACAGCGATTATTGAGAGGATTCCACAGGAGACGGCCCCATTGCGTGTCAGCGTTATCTGTACCGTGCTCAACGAAGGCGAAGCGATCCGCCGGCTGCTGGACAGCCTGGTGGCGCAAACCCGACACCCGGACGAGGTCGTGATTGTAGACGGCGGTTCGCGAGACAACACCGTCGTGGTGATCGAGTCGTACGCGGACCGGCTGCCGTTGCGCGTGCTGGTCGAGCCGGGCGCCAACATCTCCCGCGGCCGTAACGCGGCCATCCAGGCTGCCACCGGCGACGTGATCGCGTCCACCGACGCGGGGGTGTGGCTGGAGCCGGGCTGGCTCGCCGCACTGGTCGCGCCGTTGGAACGAGGGCAAATCGACATACCGGCAAATCCGCAATCCGTCGCCGGCTTCTTCGTCCCTGCCCCCCAAACCCCATTCGAGATCGCGATGGGCGCAACCGTGTTGCCGGCCGTGGAGGACGTGATCCCGAGAACCTTTCTGCCTTCCAGCCGGTCGGTGGCATTTCGCAAGGAAGCCTGGGCGGCCGCGGGGGGCTACCCGGAGTGGCTGGACTACTGCGAGGACCTGATCTTCGATCTCCGGCTGCGAGACGCGACCGGGCCTTTTGCGTGGGCGCCGGACGCAGTGGCCCACTTTCGGCCGCGGGGTTCCCTGCGCGCCTATTTCAAGCAGTACTATCGCTACGCCCGCGGCGATGGCAAGGCCGATCTCTGGCGAAAGCGCCACGCGATCCGGTATGCCACGTACCTCGTTGGCCTGCCTGCCCTGCTGATCTTGAGCGTCACGGTCAGCCCGTTTTGGCTGCTGGGATTGGCCGGTGGCGTGCTCGCCTATTGCCGCACCCCTTTCCGCCGGCTGTGCGGCCACCTGCCCGCGCTCTCCCCGGTCGACCGGCTGCGCGCCATCACGCTGATCCCGGCCCTTCGTGTGGTGGGCGACGTGGCCAAGATGCTTGGCTATCCGGCCGGGTGGGCTTGGCGTCTGCGGCACTGGACAGATCAGCAGATCCACTGGGCCGCGTCCCGCTCAGGGAGATAGCCGATTCAGGCTTAGGGGCAGGTAGACGTTGCGCCACGGATCGCGCAGGTGATCGCGCCGCCCGCGGTCACCGTCACTGGATTGGCGGCGTAGGCGCCCATCGGGGCCACGCTCGGATCGGGCGCGCCGCCGGAGTCGTCAGCATCCATCCGCTGATTCCCCCGGCATTCATTGGCAGTTGCCCTGCGGATCTCATCATCAATGGACCGACGGCGACCTGGCAGTCAATCGGTTGGTTTTGTCGCCGTGGGCATGGGCTGAACGCTCGCCCGGACCGCCTCGCGCTGCCGGCGAATATGCCGAAGCATCGGCGCACCCTGGCCTATCGCTGATCCTTGCCCATGGTTGCGAGCCCAAAGGCTTCGCTAACCAGTTGACTGCGTTTAGGACCCGGCGGTTCAGATCCGAGTTGTTCGTAGATCTCGATGTACCGGGCACGGATCCGACAAAACTCCGGGCTTTCATATGTCTCTTTGGCCCAACGCAAAGCCGGCTCATCCCACAACGCCCAGATCTCAGGCGGCGTGTATTGAAGATAATCCTTCTCGGCCAAATTCGAGCCATGCCAGATGTTGAGCTTATCTTGCGCCAAACCAAGTAGATGCGGGATCAAATACAGGTTGGATAGCATGGTCTGGCGTAGTTTGAGGGACGCCCCCGTCATGTTCCCTGAACGGTACAGGGCCAAAGTCCAGCACAAACAGTGAAACGGTTCGCCAATATCACCAGGGAACGTATGCTCAAACCACTCAAAGGATCTGATGGCCCTCGGCAGGTCGCCCAGAATCAGATAAAGTGGCCCGAGTAGATATCGTTTTCCGTAGCCATCGCTAATGAAACCAAACTTCTTGTATTCTTTGCGCAGCTCTCGTTCATACCGGCTGATCCGCTCTTTGATTTTTCTTGGTTCTTTTGGAAATTGGAACATTCTACCTCCACGTCACGAGTGTCAACTACTGGCCGCACGAACAACCGGTAGCATACAGCAACCACGGGCGTTTGTCAACGCCTTTCTTGCGCGTCCAGATGTGACCTATCTGATCAAGGTCTGATGCCTGGAGTCCCTACGAAAGTTGGGGGAGAAAACCCTACTTCTGGGGGCTGAAGGTGGCGGCAGAGTGTGTTATCATGAGAGCAACAATCCGATTCCACCCATCGATCAAGGAGATTTTCATGAACCGCACCATTGCCTTCGGCCTGATATTGATGTGCCTCTTCTCGCTCACGGCCTGCGGCGGCCAGCGGGCGCCTATCGACGCGCGGGTAGACGTGCAGGCCACGGTGGACGCCGCAATAGCGGCCGCAATAGCGGCCACGGCTACTGCCTCGGCAGCAACCGCCACTGCCATGCAGGCCACTATCGACGCCGCAGTGGCGGCCACGGCTCAGGCCGCTTCACCTTCCGCCGTCACCCCTGAACCCGCGGCCACACCGATACCGGCAGCCACACCGACGGCGGTCGTGATTTACACCGAACAATACGTCACCATGACAGAGGAGGAACTGGCCGCGCTGATCGACGACGCCGTCGATGAAGCGGTCGCCGCGTCGCAGCAGGCGGCCGCGGCCACCGACACCGCCACCGACGACGGCGATGTGAGCAGCGCCGAGGCCCAGGACATCCAGGTCTACGTGCAACTGAGCGAGGAGAGCATCGCCCAGGCCCAGGCGATCATCGACGCGTACCAGGGACAATACAGCGAGACTGCGGACGAGTACCTGGCTGTGCTCACGGCCATGGAGCAGGATCTGGCGCAACTGGCCGAGAACACCGCGGCCATCGATGACTCGCTCCAGGCGATCAACGCCACCCTCGAGCAGGGGCTGGCCCTGGCCGAAGAAAGTGTCGCCCAGTTGGAGGCTGCCGCTGCCTCTGTCAACGCGGCTGCGGATGAGATCCATCAGCAGGCACAGGTCTGGCAGGAAACCGTGGTGGCAGAACTACCACAGCGCGGCCAGGCGCAGGAACAGGCCAGCGCGGCGGTCACGGATATCCTGGCGAACTTTCAGCCCACCGAGATTGCCGGCAGTCAGGCAGAGGCCCTGCGGGGCGCCTGGGACTACGCGAACGCGGTGCAGACGGCGTTGGGTGACGGCGTCATCAGCTCCAATGAACTGAACGCCATTGCACAGGCAGGCGTCAACGCCTCGGCCGGCCTCAAAGTCCGGGGCGGACCCCAGATGCAGAGCACGGCTGACCGCATCGACCAGCTTACCCGGCAACTGGCCGAGGGACAACTCGACCAGGCCGGCAGCAGCCTGCAACAACTCCAGGCCGGCCTGCCGGCTCTGCCCTCTGGACCCAGCGCCCCGGCTGCACCCTCAGTGTCTCCCGGAGGGAGGCTAAGGACTGAGAATTGAATAACTTGCGCAAGTCCGCCCTTCATTTGCCGGAGCAAGCAAGTAAGTTATTCAGTCCTTAGCCCTAAACAAATGATGACGCCACAGAACAACCGCTTCTTCCATAATACCCACGTGCGTGGCCAGATGAGGGGGGTTATCCTGGCCGCGACTCTGGCCCTCTTCCTCTTGTCTGGCGTGGTCTGGGCCTTTGCCGAGGAATCATTGCACTCCTGTGACTTCAACGCCGCGAACCCAGCGCCCGACGACGTCCACGGCTACGAGTTGTACACCTACACCGATTCGCTGCGCACCGACGCCGCGATTCAACGCATCTACCGGAAACTCACCGCGCGCAGCCCCCTCACCGATCTCTCCGTGACCGTTCCGGCCACGCCTGCCCTCTCCTCGGCTGCGCCCCTGGACTGGGGCGAAATCGTCACCGTCACCACGCCCTACACCATCTACAAGGCCGATTTTGTCTACGCGCCCTCCTTTCTCACTACCGATATGCGTTACACCGACCGGGAAAGCTACGAAAACCACGCCCTGACCATCTTCCGCGGTCATGACGGCCACGACTTTCTCAGGGACCGGCCGGTCGTGTTCTTCGTGCACGGCGGAGGCTGGGTGGATGGCTATCGCGACTGGTACGAATTCGTGGCCGAGTCCTTCACCGGCGTCAAGGGCTGGGTGACGGTGGTCATCGACTACCGCCTCACCTCAGATCAGGTCTTCGTGGCCGACGCATACTGCCCCGACCGCGTGACTTGCGGCCAGCCGGACAGCATCGCCCATCGCACCAAGGCTGCCTGGTATCCCGACAACATCGAGGATGTGGCCGCGGCCCTGCAATGGGTGGTGGCGCATGTCGGGGAGCACGGCGGTGATCCGAACAAAATCGTCATCTTCGGGCATTCCGCAGGCGCACACCTGGTCTCCTTGCTGGCGACCCACGACGATTTCGCCGTCGACTCACGACCGCACATCCGTGGTGTGGTGAGCATGAGCGGGGCCTACGACCTGAACACCCTGAACCGGCTCTTCTGGACCCCCATCGTCTCTCAGACTTTTGTGGACGGCTTTAGCAATACCGACCTGCTTGCCCAGGCCTCCCCAACTACCTATCTCACTCCTGGTCTCTCCCTACCCTCCTTCTATCTGCTCTATTGCCAGCTCGAAGCCCCCTCTCTTGCCGATCAGGCGCTCACCTTCAGCGATAACTTGACCGGTCTGGGCTTCAACCACGACCTCAGCTACCTGGCCGGCTACTCGCACGTGGACGAGATAGCTGCCATCGCCGACATCGATGCCACCCCCACCCGCCTCATCGTGGGATGGATTGAAGAGCTGCTGGCGAACCGCGTCTACCTGCCCTTGTTTTGACAATCTCCCGCCCTTCGTGTTAGGATGCGCCATCTCATGAAAGGAGTCTGACGGATGATCTACGCCAACCGCATCGCCATCGTTCGGATGCCGGACGTCGGTTTTACCGCGTCCAGCCGGCGTAGTGCGCCTTTCAGCCGTTAAGTCACACACTGACCGAATGGCCGTGGGGCACTCAGAAACCCCCACGGCTTTTTTATGCCCGCTCAACGCGCGGCCGTGGGGGAAGTCCACCCTCCACGGCCTTTGTCGTTAAAGACCCGAAGGGTTTTGTGGCCCGGTTGAGAGGGAAATCGTTCTTTTGAAGAAAACCCTTCGGGTCTCAAGAGGAGGAGAAGCACAGCATGGTCGCCATGATTTACGCCGCTCGCGCGTCCTACGCGTTCATCGAGCGCAACTTCAATCTGGTCAAACGTTACTGGGGCTGGGAGGTAGTCTGGATGGCGTATTCCATCGCCAACGCGCTATCCATCACCTTCATCGGCCGTGCGTCGGCCGCGATTACCGGCAAGGAGTTCACCCAGGCCGAGCTGGATCGGACGATCCTGTACTTGCTGGTCGGGACGCTGGTCTGGCACTATCTGTCGGTGGTGTTCGATAACATCAGTGAGATGATCGCCTGGGAGCGCTGGGAAGGCACGATCGAGTATACCTTCATGGCGCCGGTCAGCCGGTTCACGCACATGCTCGGCCAGACCGCGTTCGCGCTGGTCTACGGCTTGCTGCACACGGTGGTGATCCTGATCGCGGTGACGTTCTTCTTTCACCTGAACCTGAGCCAGGCCAACATCGCGGGCAGCCTGGTGATGCTGGCGGTGGGCAGCCTGAGCTTCATCGGCTTCGGCATCATGGCCGCGGTGCTGCCGCTGCTCTTCCCGGAGCGGGGGGCACAGATGACGCACGTGATCCAGGCGTTGTTGCTGCTGGTTTCGGGCGTCTACTACCCGATCACCGTGCTGCCGGTCTGGATGCAATCGGCCGCCCGCGTGTCGCCGGCCACGTACGTGCTGGAGGGGATGCGCCGGGCGCTGCTCGAGGGCGCGCCGTTCGGCCAACTGTGGGGACAGGTGCTGCCGCTGCTGGCAATGGGTGTCATCGCGCTGCCGCTCGGCGTCTACATCTTCGGCAAGGCGGAACGCTACGCCAAGCGGACGGGGAAGCTGAAGCGGAACGGATAGTTCTACTGCGTACTGCGTAGAGGCACTGAGTACGAAGTATGCAGTATGCAATATGCAGCACCCACGGAGCTGGACTTTGGCCATTTTTCGACTTGCTGGTATTCTAGCCGGTTGATCCAGGGGCGAAGTAGGAGCACAGCGTGGATTCACCACAACACGCGCCTATTTCAGACGGCCAACCTGCTCACTCTTGAGCATTGTATCAAGACTAGTGGGTCGTTTGGCATGAAGCTGGCCATTCCAACCCGCAGCAGGCACCCCTCGATACGCCCTGCGGGGCACTCAGGATGCCTGCTGCTGGAATGGCTGACGACGAACCAAACGACTCACTAGTGCTGAAATGGCCAAAGTCCAGGCAGGATCAGAGGAGGGGAATCCCCAATCCCCAATCCCCAATCCCCAATCCAATCCCTACTCCCCAACGAAGTAGATAACCGACCCGCGTCACCCGAGTGGATACCGCCCGTACCGCTGGGCCGTTTCCACCAGGGCCGCCTCGTTTTCGGGCGGGAAGGCCAGGGGCTGGTCGGGCGCCAGGATCAGCCCGCCCTCCTGGCTCAACGTCTCGATGGCCGCCCGCGCGGCCGCCCGCACCTCCTCCGGCGTCCCCGTCATCATCAGCTCGTTGGCCACCCCGCCGTAGAACGCGATCCGGCGGCCGAAGCGTGCTTTCAGCGCGGGCAGATCGCACGCCGAGCTTTGCAAGTTGAAGACCGTCACCCCCGCGTCCACCAGGTCGGGGATGAACGCCTCGGCGCGGCCGCAGGTGTGGAAGAAGAGCGGTGCGCCCGCGTCCCGGTAGACCGCGATGATGCGCCGCAGCCCCGGCAAGATCAGCTTTTGCCACAACTTCGGGCGCAGGAACGGGCCGTCGCGCCCCGCGTAGTCGTCGGCCAGGAAGCCGGCCTCGACCCCAGCCGCCAGGTAGCCGCGGGCGATGCCGACGTGGTAGTCGGCGATCCGTTCGAGCACGGCGAACGCGGCCTCCGGCTCAGACATCAACGCCAGCATCGCAGTGGGCATGTCCAGCAGCGCGCACAGGCGATCTAGCGGCCCGGCCGGGTGCTGGCCGATGACCAGAGCTCGATCCGTGTTGATCCCGATCAGCAAGCCAGCGAACAGGCTCGGGTCGGACGGGTCGGGAAAGGTTCGAGTAAGCAGCTCGGCGCAGCTCTTAGCCGGGTGGCCAGTCGCATAGGACTCGGCCGGCTCGCCCGCGCCAGCGACGTATGACTCGGGTAGCGGCGCCCACGTCACGCCCCACTCGTCGGTCCCCGCGCGCGGCGGCTTGCGCCCGCGGTGATCCACCAGGCGAAGCACGCCTTCGGCGGAATAGGGGACGTATGCGGGTTTTACGGGGCGGATGGCGCACCACAAGTTCTCTTTGGCAGATAACGGCATCGTGGTTCCAATCTTCGCGGGTTGTTAAAGGTTGCACATTCGAACGTTGAACCCGCGACTTTCAACCTGCAACGGGCTGCACCTCGCGCAGGAACGCCGCACTGGCTTCCGGCAGGGTGACGTTGATGAACATGCCGCTGCCCATCTCGAACCCGGCCGTCTTGGTGACGTGCGGGATGACGGTGACGTACCAGTGCAGGTAGTCGCGGCCCATGTCGTGCACCGGCGCGGATCGGATCACGTAGTTGTAGTCCGGGTCGTGCAACCCGACGTAGATGCGCGACAACACGTCTCGAAGGATAATCCCGAGATCGTCGATCTCCTCAGGCGAGGCGCCCAGGAAGGTTGAGTAGTGGCGCCTGGGCAAGATCCAGGTGTGGAACGGCGAGAAGGCGGCGTACGGGATGAAGGCGACGAACTGTTCGTTGACCGCGATCAACCGTTCCGCGCTGGCCAGTTCCTCACGCACCATCTGGCAGTAGACGCACCTGCCGGTGTCGTCGAAATAGCGCCGGGCCCCCTCCGACC
The DNA here is from genome assembly GCA_001871755.1 of Anaerolineae bacterium CG2_30_64_16. Lineage (GTDB taxonomy): Bacteria > Chloroflexota > Anaerolineae > CG2-30-64-16 > CG2-30-64-16 > CG2-30-64-16. The sequence continues at coordinate 1,935 of MNXL01000129.1, read as the reverse complement.
GGCTGCGGACGTGGGACGGCACGACCGGCAGGCCGACGATCTGCGAATGGGGGTGGACCAGGGAAGTGCCGGCGTCCGGCCCGTGGTTCTGGAAGTAGATGATCTGCTCGATGCACGGTTCCTGCGCAAGATCGCGGCCGCGGGCCTGGAAGGTGCGGATGACCCGGGCGACCTCTTGGGGCGTCATCAGCGCGGGGCAGGTGTTGTGTCGCGGGGACTCGACAATGATCTCGTGCCGGCCGACGCCGGGCAGCCAGCGATAGATCCCCTCGAAATGCCGGTCGCGTTCCCCCTCCATGCGTAGCGCGGGGTACTTGTTCAGCAGGACCCGCACCTGCCACGGCCCATCCGCCGGGATGCGCGCCTGCTCCATCGGGGGCGGTTCCTCGTTGCCGGGGCAGAAGGGGCAGGTCGGGTCCCACGCCGGCCGGTCGGCCGTCAGTTCCTGCCTGGGATGCGCGAACTCGCCCGGCCGTCGCGCCCGTTCGGTTGCGATGATCACCCATTCTTTGGTGGCGATGTTCTGGCGAATCTCGGTCACCATCCTCCTCCGCGACATACATCTTTTGCCGTTTTTTGAGTGGTCACACGTCCCAACGCCCCTCCGCCCGGCTCATGGCTTGACCCACGGCAGCGTGTTCTGGTAGATCCAGGCGATCGCGTGGAACGCCTGCGTGGCGCCCAGCGCCCAGCCGGCCACCCGGCCCCGTCCTCCTGGTCCGCTGCTTGTCCTGAGGCCCCTCCTGAGCTTGTCGAAGGGCGAAGTCGAAGGGCTCCCCTGGCCCCTCCGCCTGGCCTGTCCTGAAAATGCACAGCGAATGGGGAAAACAACGAATCCCTTGCTGTGGCCGGTCTTTGACCGAGCCACCTCGTTCTATGTCAGAGCGGGCACGGTGGCCACAGGCCGCGGAGCCAACCAGTCGGCAGGTGGTCGCCCAGCAAGATCAACGCCGCGGCGGCCAGGCCCAGCCCCCAGCGCCAGCCCGGCGACAGGTAAGTCGCCGGCCACAGTCCCCACGTGGTCGCTTCGGGGAAGCGCGGCGCGGCCAGATGTAGCCCGATCAAGGCCAGGGCCAGCAGGCGCACGGCCCACAGCAAACGACGTGACGTGGGTGACATGCGGGCATTTTACCTCAGAGCAACGTGAGAGGCAAAGGAGCGAGGGCTGGGCTTGGGAAAGATGGGTGACGCTATTGAGAAATCGATCAAAACGGTGTATGATGTACATGAGCGTTGCGGCACAGGATTGAGACGGAGCATGGACACATCTCGCATCAAAGGAGGCCCCAATGTTAGCTCGCGACATCATGACTACCAACGTGGTGACCTTGAGCCCCGATACGCCGATTCGGGAGATCGCCCGGACCTTTCGCCGCCTGGGCATCACCGGCGCGCCGGTGGTGGAAGGTGGCCAGGTGATCGGCATTGTCACCGAGATTGACCTGATCGCCCGGCACGCCCGGCCCAACTACCCGGTCTATCTGCCGCTGCTGGACGCCAAGATCCCGCTGGGCGGCCAGCGCGAATACCGGGCGCTGGTGCGCCGGATTGTGGGCACCACAGCTCGAGAGATCATGACCGTGCCGGTGAAGACCGTGGATGCGAACGCCAGCCTGGAAGAGGTTGCGACGCTCATGGTCGAGAGCAGGGCCAACCCGGTCCCGGTGTTATCTGCGGGCAAGCTGGTCGGCATCATCGGACATACCGACTTGATCCAGCATCTCGAGGAGGCGCAGGAGCTGCCAGCGGTCGCGGGCGAGGATGAGGGCGTGGGTGGCGAGGTGGCAGGGTGACAGGGTGACAGGGTGACAGGGGGGATTTTCGATTTTCGATTGGCGATTGCCGATAACTGGGCGCTGCCTCCCGACTCCTGCCCCCTGCCCCCTGATGCCTGATCCCTGCCCCCTGCCCCCTCCCGACGCGGCTCATAGCGCC
>MNXL01000037.1 GCA_001871755.1 Anaerolineae bacterium CG2_30_64_16 | reverse complement strand
GTCTGACCTGCCCTCTATACCTCGACACGGTCACAAAATGCGCTTTTGGGCGTCTGTCAGTGAAGCATCTCTCGCACCGTATCCTTAGTCCGGGGCAGCTCAAGGCGGATCCGTGATCCGCCGCTCGCCCGCCGAGTCACGGACTCGGCTTGAGCAGATTTGTCCCCGCCTTTTTGAGAGGATACCTCGCACCCATGAACGCCGAGATGCTTCACTGGTATCGGGTGCTCCAATGAGCGCGGGGTGGGAGACTGGAATGTGCCCGTGTGCAGAGTTGGCGTTCAGACCCGTTCAGCATAACAGCACACGGCTTCCAGCCGAATGGCTATTGGCATGCCAAACGACCCACTGGCTTGCGTTTTACGCTTTGCGTTTTACCCTGTACTGCGGTAAGATGTCCTCAAGCGCACGCGTCCTTACTCGTTACGCATCACGCAACACTCCCTATCACTTCAGGATCGCCATGCAAACCAAACTCAGTCGCATCTGTGACGCCATCATCGAAGCGGGCTGGTTGGCCGCGCTGATCGTAGCACCCCTCTTCTTCGACACATTTTCCAACCGGGTGTTCGAGCCGGACAAGATCCATCTGGTGCGTTCGATCGCGTTGGTGATGGCCGTAGCCTGGATCGTGCAACTGTTGGACGTCGGCCTGGGCGACCAGCGCGGCGCTCAAGCGGACGGTCAGGCAGCGCCCGGGCTGTGGACGCGCATCCGGGGTACGCCGCTGATGTTGCCGGCGCTGGTCCTCGTCGCCATGTATCTGCTCAGCACAGCCCTGTCGGTCGTCCCGCGGATCAGCCTGGTCGGCTCCTACGTGCGGATGCAGGGCGCCTTCAGCTTCCTGAGCTACGTCGCCATCTTCGCCATGACCCTGACACATCTGCGCAGCCGCGGTCAGGTTAACCGACTGATCCACGCAGTGATCCTCGCGAGTCTGCCGATCAGCATCTACGGCATCATCCAGCACTTCAACCTGGACACCCTGCCCTGGGGCGGGGACGTCCGGGAGCGCGTCGCGGCCAACATGGGCAACGCCATCTTCGTGGCCGCCTACCTGCTCATGGCGGTGTTTCTGACGCTGGAGCGGCTGGTGGATAGCGTGGCCGCGCTGCTCAGCACGGAACATGGCAGCACAGCCGACGCGCTGCGCGCCGGCGTCTATCTGTTCGTACTGGCAGTGCAGCTCATTGCCATCGTCTTCACCCAGAGTCGCGGGCCGTGGTTGGGCCTGGCCGCGGGGCTGTACGTCTTTGGCTTGCTCGGTATGCTGCTCCTGGGCCGCTGGGTGGCAAATCAACCGCGCGCGTCGCGCTGGATCGGCCGCAGCGTCCGGCCGGTCTGGTTGAGTTTGATCGGGCTGACGGTGCTGGTCATCGCGTTCGTCGGGGTGCTCAACCTGCAAGATGGCCCGCTCTCGCCGCTCTGCGAGAAGCCCTACGTCGACCGGGTCTGCACCTTGACCAGCTTGACCGAAGGCACCAACGCCGTGCGGGTGCTGATCTGGGAGGGCGTCGTGGATATGATGCTCAAACCCCACCCGCCTATCCAGTACCCTGACGGCTCGCCCGACAAGCTCAACGTCATCCGGCCGCTGATCGGCTACGGCCCGGAGTCGATGTGGATGGCCTACAACCGCTTCTACCCGCCGGATCTGGCCCATTACGAGGCGCGCAACGCCTCGCCCGACCGTTCGCACAACGAAACCTTTGACACGCTGGTGCGCACCGGCCTGATCGGCTTCGGAGTCCAGATCTGGCTGTTCGGGGGCGTGTTCTACTACGCCTTGCGCTGGCTGGGGCTGATGCGCGGCACGGGCCGGCGCAACCTGTTCGTGGCGCTGCTGGTCGGCGGTGCGCTGCTCGGCGTCCTCATCCCCTGGCTGGCCGATGGCAGCCTGCGGCTGGCCGGCCTGGGTCTGCCAGTGGGCCTGATCGCCGGCCTGATCATCTACGTGACCGTGGACTTGCTGCTGGCCCCGCCCGAGACTCGCGAGACCCGAAGGGTTTCGGAAAACCCTGCGGGTCTGGAACTGGCGGGGTTGGGCGGCGGGCGCCGCCAACTGCTGATCCTGGCGATCTTTGCCGCCATCGTGGGCCACTTCGTCGAGGTCCACTTCGGCATCGCCATCGCGGCCACGCGCACCCACTTCTGGGTCCTCTCCGCGCTCCTGGTGGTGGTGGGCATGGGCTGGCTCGATCGACCCGCCGAGAACGAAGCCACCGCGGCCCCCGTCGCGCAGGCAGCCCGCCCGGCAGACCGGGCCCAACCGGCCGGGGGCAGCAAACGCCGGAGCAAGCGGGCCAGGGCTGAACACCGGGCCGCGCGCCAGCAGGAGACCGCCCAACGTCAACTCGCGATCGCTAGCCAGACCGCGGCCGAGTCACCCATTCGCCAGTTCCTGCCCTACGCGCTGATCGGCGCGGTGGTTACCCTGGTGCTGACCTGGAACTACCTGGTGAACCAGACCGGCGCGCAGGGGGTCTTCGCCATCTTGTGGAACGCGTTCACCGCGCGCATCGATGCCGCCACCTATCAGATCGTACGTTCTCCAACGCTATTGATGCTGGTGCTCTTCACCTGGTTGGTGGGCGGGCTGTTGGCGTTGGCGGAAAGCGCCAGCAACCGGTCATCTGGCCTACGGCCCCCTGGCCGCCGAATCCCGTGGGCGGCCAACGCCGGCATCTACATTGGCCTGGTCATCGGCGTCTTCCTGGTTTTCGGACTGATCCAGGCCGACCGGCTGATCTTGACCGGTTTGTCCGGGATGGACATCTTCCACCGGGTCGCCAGCCACATCGTCGTCTTCGACATGGCGCTGCTGATCGGCATCTTGGGGTTGGCGCTCGTGCTTTGGCTGGCTGATTTCCGGTCGCGGCCGGCCCGCGCTTTCCACGCCATCCCGGCCGTCCCGCTGGTGGGCGGCATGCTCGCGGCGGTCGTCGCGTTGCTGATCATCGTCAACGTCAACATCCGCACGGTCCAGGCCGACACATACTACAAACAGGGCCTGGCGTATGAAGAGGCGAGCTCCTGGGACGGCGCCGTTGCACTCTATCTGCAAGCGGCCCAACGGGAACCCCAGGAGGACTACTACTACCTCTTCCTGGGCCGGGCTTTGCTGCAGGCGGCCAGCACCGCGCCGGCCGGGGCGACGGCCACGATGCCGGCCGAACTGGACAACATCAAGACGCGCGACCTGCTCCCGCTGATCGAGCGCGGGGCGCGGACGCGCGACCAGGAAGACCTGATGCGGACCGCACACGCCGCGCTGACGACGGCGCAGCGACTCAACCCGCTCAACACCGATCACGCCGCCAATCTGGCCCGCCTCAGCCGCACGTGGGCTTTTACCGGGGCCTTGGGGCCAAACGACGTGCCAAGCAACGCGGTGCTGCGCCAGATCGTCCAGACCCGCGCCCAGGATGTGGACATGGACCGGCTGGCGAAGTCGCTGGCCTACTACCGCGAAGCCACCTCTCTAAGCCCGCAAAACGCCCAGTTGTGGAACGAAATGGCCACCGTGCAGTTCATCCAGGGTAACACGGAGACCGCGCTGGCCACCCTCGCTCATTCCATGAGCCTGGACGACCGGTATCCGCAGACCTACCTGCTGCGGGCTGACCTGCTGGCTGCCCTCGGCGACAAGAGCGGCGCCCTGGCAGCTTATCAGCAGGCGGCCGCGCTCCAGCCGCGCGATGTCGCCGTCCAGAGCGCGGTCGGCGTCTTCAGCGCACAAACGGGAGATAGCGCGAGCGCCCTGGCGGCTTTCCAGCGCGTCATCGAGGTGGAAACACAACAGTTGACCAGCGCAGAAAGCCGGCTGAGCCAACTGGAGGCCCTGGCTGATCAGGCGGGCGGCTACAGCATGTTGCTGCCGACGGCCGCCCAACGCCGGGATGCACTGCAGCGCAGCAGCGCGGATCTGCGCGGGCAACTGCATCTGGCCTACCGCAATCTGGCGATTCTCCTGCGCGACGCAGGCCGGTACGTCGAAGCGTTGAACGCCGCGCAGACCGCGCTGACCCTGGCCACCGATGCTGAACGGCCCACCATCGAAGCGCTGATCGCCGACTTGCAGACCCATACCAGCCCATGACCACCTACGTCTTGATCCTCCTCAGCGCCCTGCTCCTGGCCACCGGAGCTACCCCAGTGGCCGGCTGGGCTGCGCGGCGGCTGGGCATCATGGATCAGCCCAGCGCCCGCAAACAACACGTCGTTGCCACCCCGCTTCTGGGCGGCCTGGCGATCTACCTGGCCTTCATCGTCGCGCTGATCCTGTTCGGAGACCGGTTCTACGTCAAGCAGGTCGCCGGCATCATCCTGGGCGGCGCCCTGGTCTCGTTCATGGGCCTGTGGGATGACCGCCGCGGGTTGGGGCCGATCGTCAAGCTGGTTGGCCAGTTCCTGGCGGCCGGCGTGCTGGTCATCACCGACGTGCGCATCGGCGTGTTCCCGTGGCTCTGGCTGAACATCGCGGCCACCCTGCTGTGGACTGTCACCATCACCAACGCCATGAATCTGCTGGACAACATGGATGGGCTGAGCGGCGGCATCGCCGCCATCGCCGCGGTCTTCTTCCTGTTGTTTGCGGCCATGAGCAAGCAGTACCTGGTCGGCGCGCTCGCCGCGGCGCTGGTGGGGGCCTGCGTCGGGTTTCTGCGCTATAATCTCAACCCGGCCCGCATCTTCATGGGCGACACCGGCAGCCTGTTCCTGGGATTCACCCTCGCGGCCGTTGGCATCAAGCTCCGTTTCCCCGATAACTCCGCGTTCGTGACGTGGATGGTGCCGGCCCTGGTGCTGGCCGTGCCCATCTTCGACACGACGCTGGTCAGCATCTCCCGGCTCCGCCGCGGACTGAACCCGCTGACCACCCCCGGCAAGGACCACCTCAGCCATCGCCTGGCCCGCATCACCGGCAGCCCGCGCGAGGCGGTGTTGATCTGCTATCTGCTGGGCTGTGCGAGCGGGGTGGTCGCGACCTTTGTGACCCAGGCCAGCATCCCCGAAGGCTACGCGGTGGGCGCGGCGATGGCGCTGGCAGGGGTGTACGGCGTTTGGCGTCTGGAGAAGGCGCCGCTCCTGTGAGCGAGGCAGTGTGATGTGTGGTTGGGTGCTATCCTCAGCATCTGCGCATCTGCGGCGCCAGTTGTAAGTGCCTAACCCCCGAAATTCTTGTTTTTTGTGCAAGGATTTTGGGAGTGGCGGCTGTCGTCTTTTTGGTTCCGACTTGTCCGGGTTAGGATACCCGCTTCGTGTTACAATCTTTGGAACAGGACGCTGAGGATCTGCAGCCATGCCAACCGTACCAATCCAGGGGCCATACCGGTTCTTCTTTTACTCCGGTGACGGTGGTGAGCCTCCGCATATCCACGTCGAACAAGAGCATATGAAAGCCAAGTTCTGGCTCAGTCCAGTTCGGCTGCAAAGTAGTGGCGGCTTCGGTCGGGGCGAGATCAACCGCATCCAGCGGCTGGTCGAGGAAAACAGGGAGTACTTGTTGAGGGAGTGGCATGGATTCTTTGGTAATTAAGACGCGCACCGCCGCGGTGCAAGATGTGGTCGTGACCGACGATTCGCTGATGGTGGACCTGGTTGACGGGCGGACGGTCTCCGTTCCGTTGGCCTGGTATCCCAGGCTGCTGCATGGGCAGCCCGAGGAGCGCAACAACTGGCGCTTGATCGGTCACGGGGAAGGCATTCATTGGCCCGATCTCGATGAAGACATCAGCGCAGAGAACATCCTATTCGGGCAACCGTCGGGCGAGAGCCAACGGTCACTCAGCCGTTGGTTGCAGACACGTGTTGCGCCACGACAAGCATCTTCGCAACTTCAGCCTGCCTGACAGCGCGCGGCGTATCCTAACCCGGACAAGGCCGCTGCGCTTATAAGGCGGAACCAAAAAGACGACAGCCGCCACTCCCAAAATCCTTGCACAAAAAACAAGAATTTCGGGGGTTAGGCACTATCAGTTTTCCGGGATATGCTGTAGTCGCGACCTTGCGGCTCTTTCAGCGCCAGTTCTTGCGCCATTTTCCTCCCGAACTCCATCGCCTAGCCTGGCGCAAGTTGGTCCAGCTTGATGTTGCTGAACGGTTGGACGATCTACGTATACCACCTGCCAATCGCCTGGACCGACTTTCGGGGGATCGTGCCGGACAGCATAGCATCCGCATCAACGACCAGTGGCGAATTTGCTTCCGGTGGCAGGAAGGTGATGCTTACGATGTCGAAGTGACGGACTACCATTGAGTGAGTGAGGATAGAATGATGAACACCAAGTTTGCGCCCGTACATCCCGGTGAAATCCTGTTGGAGGAGTATCCTCTCAATAATCCGGGGTGGCTGTGGCCGGTCTCCTGACCGAGCCACGGTGG
>MNXL01000041.1 GCA_001871755.1 Anaerolineae bacterium CG2_30_64_16 | reverse complement strand
CTGGCCCGCCTCCAGCAGCCGGACCAGCCAGCGCCGCGCCCGCCGCAGCAACGCCTCGAAGTGGGGCTGACCCTCGGCTTTCTCCCGCAGGCGGAGTTCCACCAGCGCCTGGCCGGCCAGCGCAGCGGCCTGCCAGTGGGCCGCGCACGGCTCGGCCACGTCCCCCGGTTCTTCGGGCAACAACGTCCCCACCACGTTGACGGCCGCGCTCAACCCGCCCTGTTTGGCCTTGCCCACCCCCAGCAGGCAAACCTCCCGCCAGAAGATCGGGTCCGCGCAAACCCGTTTCCCCAACTGTTCGGCGAAGTCGGGCTGGTTCGCCAGACGGCACGCGGCCAGGTACTCCTGGAACGATCGGTGCGGGAACGCATAGACCCCTTCATCTCGCGCCACGATCAGCCCGGCCCGGTCCCGCAGGTACGCCAGCAGCGTGTCCGGCGCCAGCCCCCGCGCGGCAGCGGGGGCCGCCGCGCCCAGCAGTGGCTTGAACGCCACGAGCAGGTCCCCCTCCGAGATGTCGGCCGGGCCCTCGTCCTGCTCCGGGCTGCCCCGCTGCCGCTCGTGCACGGTCAGCGCCAGCGTCTCCAGCGCGGCCCGCAGGCGGTCCTCGCCCGCGCCCAACGCCTCGGTGATCCCAGGCTCCACCACCGGCTCGCCATCGGGGCCGCGCACCTCGCGGGCGCGCTGCCAGCGGCCCAGCAGCAGCTTCGTGGTCTCCTCGTACAGGTCGGCCCGATCCTCGGGCAGTTGCCCCCAACTGGAGTGCAACGTCGCCATCAAAGTCAGCAGCAGCGGCCGGGACGCCAGGTCGCCCAGATAGGGGCGCTCGCTCAGCGCGGCGCGCAGCCGCTCCCCCTTGCCGCGGGCGGTCTCCGCGTTCCAGCCCAGGGCCGGCCGCACCGCCTGATACCAGCGCTCGATGAAACGGCCCACCTGGGCCTCGGAAAAAGGCGCCAGCGCGCGTGTGGCGAAACCGGGCAGCCGCCAGTCGGGGTCGGCGTACGCGTACGGCCGGGCGGTCACCACGAAACGGGCCGCGCCCAGCGCACTCGCCAGCCGCGCCACCGCCTCCAACAGCACCCGGCGCCGCTGTCGCGCCTCGGGTACCTCGTCCAGCCCATCCAGCAGGATCAGGCCGCCCTCCTGCATCAATCGCTTTTGCAGGTAGGGGAACAGCTTCTCGGCCGCGGGCTTGCCCAGGTGGCGGGCGATGTCGTCGCGCAGCGCGTTCCACAGCATCTCGGCCTCACCGCGCTCGGCGTCCGCGGGGATGTGGCGGGCCGCGACCTCGCGCAGCACCAGTCGCACGGGCAGCAATCGGCGCAGCGGCGCGGGCAGCGGCGCGGGCAGCGGCGCGGGCAGGGCCTCCGGCCCTTCGACCAGCAGATAGGGCCTAACCCACGAAGTCCTTGCTTTTTGTGCAAGAATTCGGCGAGCAAGGTTGGCGTCTTCTTGGTTCCGGCTTGTCCGGGTTAGGTCAGGTAGTTGGCGAAGGTGGTCTTGCCCGAGCCGGCGTCCCCCAGCAGCACGACCCGGGCCGCCCCATCCTGGCTCAGCGCCTCCAGCAGCGGGGTCCGGTCCTCGCCCTCGCCGCGGATCAACCGCATCGCCCAGGCGCGGCCGTCCCTGGCCCGCTCCTCCGCCGGCGTCACCACGTCCAGGTCCACGTAGACGTCGGGCAGCGGCACGTCGTGCTGCCCGGCAACAACGCCCTGGCTGGTGCGCAGGAACTCCTTGTCGATCACGCCCAGGGGGAGGCGGCGGCACTCGGCGGCCACGCAGCGGTAGTAGGCGGCGAGCAGGTCGGCAGGTGGCTCTTCGCCGGAGTAGGTGATGTGCTGATCGCGGCCGATGAAGGCGCCGCCCCGGGTGTCGACGTCGCCTTCGACCCGTGCGCCACTTTGGGTGGTTGCCTGCCTTTGCCGGAGTTCGGCCAATTCTTGTTCGAGGGCGGCGATCCTGGCCTGGAGCGATTGATCGTGATCGATTTGGGTCATCGGGCTCCTCCTGTGCATGAACGGGCGTAGAGTATCTTCTCAATAATCTGGGGCGAACGTGCCTGGCACTTCCGAAAAGTGCCAGGCACGTGATGGCGATGCCCCTATCTATTGAGAGGATACGGCGTAGAGGGGATGGCAAGGTTGCAGGACACATCGGTCAGCAGCAGTATAGCAAAATGCCACCTGCCTGGCAACAGGTGGCATTCATGGCATCGCGTCTCGCCGGAGACTGACTTGTCTCACTCCTTGAGGTCCCGGATCCAAAACGCACGTTCCAGATCTTCCCACCTCCGCTGTTCGACTGCTGATAGCTGTTCGTGTGTCCATCCCATCATCTCGTGCAGAAAAGTGCCAACCCGCACAGGCTTCAGATAACGGCGCAGCTCAGCCGTCGTTTCATCCAGATCAGTGAAGTCGCGATCGGTAGTGACCAGGTAGTCCACGTTGGCGCTGATGGCCGCCAGCGCCACGGGGATATCCTTGGCATCGCGAACAAGATCGGAGTGCGCTGCCACGTCTTCAGGCGCAGGGTTTGGCACGATTTCGCCCGGAAGGCTTGCAAGTAACAGTTCCAGGTCTTCGACATGTTTCGGAAACAGTTCACGCACGTACAATCGAGCGCTCGCCAGCACCAGCGGAGAGAAGACAGGCACAAAGTCTCTCCTGGCGGCATGCCAAAGCACTTCGTAGGGAAAGCGAGGCAATGTGACACCACGGATCAGCACGTTGGCATCAAGGAAAACACGCAGCTTTCGCTCAGCCACCGTAGCTTTCCTGGTAGACTCGTTGTTGGATGTCTTCGATGACCGCGTCCAGGTCGGTATCATCGCGAATGCCGCGAGATTCAGCCTCTTTGCCAAGAGTCACAACCAGGCGGCGCAAGACATCAGTGGCTTCTACCTGCGACGAGACGGACGCTTTGGCCAAAAAAAGGCCGCCCATCAGAGGACGCAGTGTCACGAAGTCCCCTGGTTCCACCCCCAGCATGTGTCGTAACTCCTGAGGAATAGTCATCTGCCCCTTTTGTGTCACCTTTGCCAGTACCAGGTCCGTCATGCGGTCCCCCTTACTGTAAGATTGTCGGATAACGCCACATTCCAATTGTATTCCTGATCTTCGACTCTGTCAAACTGCCCCTGGCAGCAATTCCAAATGTGCCTGGTCATTCTTCGTATCTTCTCAATAATCTGGGGCGAACGTGCCTGGCACTTCCGAAAAGTGCCAGGCACGTGATGGCGATGCCCCTATCTATTGAGAGGATACCATTCTTCGCTGGACGCACCTCGTTGCGCTAGTTTAGGCGTCAACCCGCTCAGAATGACGCCAGCTTCGGGTCCATATTTGGAATTGCTGTGCCCCTGGTCGACGGGCGCATCGGTGTCAAATCTCGTCGCGCCCCGCGTGAAACGCCCGCCGGTTCAGTGCGACGAACTTACCCCGATCATGATCTGCCGCCGTCTTTATGGGGTCATTCCAGCTTCATGAACCGCCTGATCATCGCCACGTAATCCCGCCACGTCAGCCGCACCGGGTGGATCCTGACCTTGATGGTGTAGCCCTTCCACAGCTTGTGGATCAGCCAGTAGAGCCGGTTCTTGGGCAGCTTCAGCAGCCGCCGCGTGAGCGGCAGCAGCCAGGGGAATTCCACGGTGATCGCGAACAGCTTCTGCAGGTTCTCGATCTGCCGCTTCTCGTCGGGCGGGAACTTGAGGATGGTGTCGTTCCAGGCCGAGAGGCCGACGCTGTTGATGTCGCCGTCGATCAGGCCGCGCCGGGCCGCGTATTCGCCCAACTCGGTGCGAGGATAGGGCTGGAACAGAAAGGCATTGGCGAAGGCCGGCCGGCACTGGGCGTTGAGCTTCACCGTCTCGATGTCCAGCTCCAGGCTGCCGCCGGGCAGGCCGATCATGTTGGTGGTAAGGACGTCGATGCCCGCGTCGCGCAGTGCCGTGCACGCGGCCACGATCTGCTCGCGCGACATGTTACGCTTCAGGATCTCGTTGCGCAACGTGTCGTCCGCGGTCTCGACCCCCATGCCCGCGCTGACGCAGCCGGCCCGGCTCAGTTGCGCTGCCAGTTGCGGCGTGACCAGGTTGGCGCGCACGTTGCAGAAGAAGGGCAACCCGACCCGCCGCGGGTACTTTTCCGCGAACTCGGCCATCCAGGGCTTCTGGAGGGTGAAGGTGTCGTCGAGGAAGACGACAAAGCCCAGGGGCCAGTGGTCACGGACGTACGCGATCTCGTCCAACACCAGATCAACACTCCGGCGCCGCACCCGTCGTCCCTGCCCCCGGTAGATCTCGGCCCAGGCATGGTTGAAGCAATAGGTGCAGTCGTACGGACAGCCGCGGCCGGTAATGAAATGCTTGATGGGGCTCTGCGCGATGATCGGGTCCTTGTCGTAGATCAGCGCCCGGTCAGGCATGGGCAGTTCGTTCAAGTCGTCGATGGCCGGCCGCACCGGATTGCGCACGATCTCGCCCTTGAACCGGAGATGCCAGTTGGGGAGGTCGGGACGGAACGTCCCGGCTTCCAGCGCATCCGCCAGATCTAGCAGGCTATCCTCCCCCTCACCGACGCAGACGCCGTCGATCAGGTCATCCTCCTCGATCATCTCTGGGAAGAAGGTGGCGTGCGGCCCGCCAAAGGCCGAAAACGCGTCCACGTGCCGGCGCAGCTCCCGGTTCAGCGCCACGAAGTAGCGATGGCCGCCCGTCCAGACGCTGTAGGCCAGAATGCCCGGCTGCCATGCCCGGGCCACCCCGATCACGTCGTCAGTCGCGTCCACGACCAGGCGCGCCTCGTGGCCGGCCGCTTTCAACACGGCCGACATCTGTATCAGCCCAACCGGCTCATAGTCGATCTGTTTAAGCACAAAAAGAATACGCATAGCTCAAGACGGATTATCGAACTAAATTATGATTCGCACCTTGCACGGTATCTTCTCAATCTTTCGAGGAATCGCTCGCTGTGGCCGGTCTCCTGACCGAGCCACCGTGGCT
>MNXL01000178.1 GCA_001871755.1 Anaerolineae bacterium CG2_30_64_16 | reverse complement strand
AGGGGTGCCCGGCAGGGCGTATCGAGGGGCGCCTGCTGCGGGTTGGAATGGCCAGCTTCATGCCAAACGACCCACTATAGATGTTCAGATAATCTTCTGGACTCGAGGCTTTAGCCGGTTGCCCTCGTTGCCCAGAAAAACCGGCTGAAGCCTCTATTCCGAATTGCGAATCCCGAATCCTTATCTGACTTGCTATACCAATCTACCAATTTACCAAGCACCCTTGTTTCCTTGTTTCCCCCTCTTGTCATACACCCCCCGCCACTCGTTCAGCCGGATCCGCACCACATCCCGCACCATGCGCCAGGTGTCGGGGATGGGGTTCACCCGGCTGTCGGCGTCGAAGTACCAGTCGATCCCCACGTCCACCACCCGGTAGCCGCGGCGGAGGGCGATGAAAAGCGCCTCCACATCGAACGACCACCCAGTCATGGTCAGATCGGCAAAAACATCGCGGCCAACCTCGCGCCGGAAGCTCTTGAACCCACACTGAGTATCCTGGAAACCCGGAATCGCCAGTACCCGCACGATAAAGTTGAACACCCGCCCCATCAGGTGGCGGTAGTGGGGCTCGCCATACCGATGGGCGCCCGGTCCCTCCCGCGCGGCAATGGCGACATCGTAGTCCTGTAAGATGGGCGGCAGGAACTTGCGCACCTCAGCGATAGGCATGGACAGGTCGGAGTCACAGACAAACAGATAACGCCCGTTGCCGGCCATCATCCCCGCGCAGACTGCCGCGCCCTTGCCCCTCTCGCTGTGGAGGACTCGGATGAACGGATGCTGCGCGGCATACGCCTCAGCGATCTCGGCCGTGCAATCTCGGCTGCCATTTTCCACCACCAGCACTTCCATCGGTGCGGGCTGCTGTTGGACAAACGCCACGATCTGGTCAAGCGACCTGGGGAGCCGGCCTGCCTCGTTGTATGCCGGGATAATGATGCTCAGCAAAGGTTCGGGGTGATCCGTCATTTGGTTTCTCTGAATAGAGGTTGTGTCACCAGCGCATCAGATTGAAAAGCGCCAGTCCGGCGATCAACTGCACGCCCAGCGCACCGCCCCACACCAGATAGGCGCCCTGCTGCTGCACACGCCGATACATCCAGACGCCGATGACCAGATTCAGCCCCCAGGCCAGCAGCCCGATCACCGGCAGGGCAAACAGGCCCGCCTTGGGCGCGATGCGATCGGGTATGCCGTTCACGTCGAAGTGCAGCGGCAGATCCAGGGACAGGTCCGGGAAACGGACGCACAACACGCCGAACATCACGAGCAGGCCCAGCAAGCCCGCGCCGATCAGGAACATCGCGGTCCGATCGCGCCACAGCGGCCATGTCCACAGCGGAGGCCGGTGCAACTCCGCGGCCAGCGGCCGGCCCCCGCCGAGCGCATACCGGGTTTGCAGCGCGGCCAGAAATGCCTCAGGATCAGCCGGCGAGAGGCCAAAGCTCTCTTCAGGCGTTACCAGGATCACCTGCCCGGCAAGCGGCCGGGTGGCATACGCGTTCACCACGCCCAGGCCGGCGCTGACGATTCGCCGGCGATCCCGGCAGGGCCAGTGCCAGGGCTGGCTCCTCCGGGCGGGCTGGGGGCCCGTGTCGACCAGGACGCGCTCGATGCGGGCGATGGGCACGATCTGGCGGGTCGGGCCCCAAACCAGCGTGACCGCGTCCCGGTCGATCCAGTACTCCAGCGTGAAAGCGCCCAGCGTCCGGTAGGCGCTGTAGGCGATCACCAGCAGGCTCGCCAGCACACCCAGCCCAAGCAAGAAGCTCCAGCCATCCACCGGCCGCCCCAGGATGCGGGACACGATCCACGCATCGAGCGCGACCAACCCCAGGATCGCCAGGATCCCGTACCAGCGGTCGCGACAGGGAAGCGGTTTGAAGGTCATGTCGTCGTTCCGCCCACGCTCTGGCGTCTATGCGTGGCGCACAGCGCGGCGCTGTGCGCCACGCTACGCACCATAAACCGGCGTACACCAATCCCGGTACTTCTCCACTTCGCCGCGCACGGCCCGGAAGTAGAGATCGCGCAACTGGCTGGTGATCGGGCCGATATGGCCGCCGCCCACCGGGTAGTGATCCACCGAGGCGATCGCCACGATCTGCACGCCCGTCCCGCAGAAAAAGGCCTCTTCGGCGATGTACAACTCCGAGCGGTCGATCGGCCGTTCGACGGTCTCGATGCCCAGTTCGTCCTTGGCCAGTTGGATGACCGTGCTGCGGGTGATGCCTTCCAGGATGTTGGCCGTCACCGGTGGCGTGATCAACTGGCCGCCGCGCACCATGAAGAAATTCTCGGCGCTCCCCTCGGAGATGTGACCATCGTGGTTGAGCACGATCGCCTCGTCGAAGCCGTTAAGTTGCGCTTCCGACTTGATCAGCGCGGAGTTGACGTATGCGCCGGAGACCTTGCCTCGCGGGGGGATCGCGTTGTCGTCGTTGCGCCGCCACGAGGAGACGCACACATGCGCCCCTTCATCCTTGTCGATATACTTCCCGAACGGCGTGGCGAAGATGGTGAACTCGTCGTGGAGATTGTGCAGCCGGACGCCGATGATCTCGTCGGACTTGTAAACCAGCGGCCGGATGTACACGTCCTCGCGATATCCCTCCCGCCGCAGCAATTCCACGGTCAACGCGCTCATCGCATCGGCATCCAGCGCCAGTTTCATACGCAGGATCTTTGCCGATTCCAGCAACCGCACGTAATGCTCGCGCAATCGCAGGACATACAGTTGGTTGTGGTCGGCATTCCAGTAGGCCCGGATGCCCTCGAAAACGGCAGTGCCGTAGTTGAAGGCGTGAGTCATGATACTGACCCTGGCCTGTTCCATCGGCACAAATTGCTCTTCAAAGTACGCTTGGGTTGGCATTATCCTCACTCCTGGTTGGAAAGATAAAGCTGCTCAATAGCCAGCTCCACAATCGTGCGTGTGATGAAAAGGCTGCTCACATCGTAGAGATCAGCCATGTAACGCTCTGCCTCGATCAACGAGATGCACCCCAAGTGGTAAGCTCTGACCACGACGCCCAACGAGCCTACTGGCGTCAATTTTAGATGCCTGGCTGCCTTGCGCACGGCCAGATCATCGGTCAGTAAAGTGATTACGCCGATTTGCTGGCAAAGGCAAAGGCTTTCCTGTTCACCATCTTGCAAGTCTTCAAGGTTGTTTTCTTGGGCAAATCCCGAAACCTCTGATTCGGACATGCTATGCCGCTGGACAATGCCCAACCTCAAGACGTCACTTGCCGAAACACGATCCCGACCGACGGTCTCTGCCCACACCGCATCAGGGATGTGCAGGGCGTCAAAGATGCCCAAGAAGTGAAGACCGCCGACTTCGGTCAGGTGAATCAGCGGCCCGGCGTCTGCGACAGCGGCATTCACTTCTTCAGTGCCCATCCCAAGTCCTCCATGGTTGCTTGATACTGGCGTTCGGCCAGTTCGACCCAATCAATGCCTACGGCTTTGATGGCTTCAGACCGAGAAATTTCCCCGCGCAAGCAGCGACCCAAAATGCGCTCACGCCACAGTTGTCGCAGGCCAGCCTGGAAGGCCAACGCCATCACTTCGATCTCAGGCTTTTGAGTTTCACGCACCAGCGTTTCAAGATAGGTCAACGTCGTAGTCATCACACATCCTCCAACCGCAAATTCCAATCTGCCAGTTCGACCAACTGTGCCCGGTCGGTCATGTCCAGGTTCAACGGCGTCACCGAGACGTAGCCCTGCGCCAATGCCCCGATGTCAGTGCCCTCTTCCGGCTCGCCATCGGGCGGATCTCCGCCGATCCAGTAGTAGGGGCGGCCTTGGGGATCCAGACGCTGGATCAACACGTCGCGGTAGACACGGCGTCCCAGCCGGGTGAGCTGGATCCCGCGCACCTGATCGGCCGGGAGCGCCGGGAAATTGACGTTGAGCAGTACGTTCGCGGGCAGCCCGTGCGTCAACACCTGCCGGGCGAGCCCCGCCACCACCCGCGCCGCGAACGCCAGATCGCCCTCGCGCCCCTCCTGGAGATCTTGCGAGGCGGCAATCGCCGGCAGGCCAAACACGGTCGCCTCCATCGCGGCCGCCAACGTCCCTGAATAGGTGATGTCGTGTCCCAGATTGGGGCCGTGGTTGATGCCGGACACGACCAGATCGGGCCGCTCCGGCACGACCCCCAGCAACGCCAATCCGACACAATCCGACGGTGTGCCGGTGGTTGTCAACAGCGGGGCGCCGTCGGGCATGGTCCCTTCGGTGATCCGCAGCGGCTTGTGCATGGTCTTGGTGTGTCCCGCAGCCGACCAGTTGTGATCCGGCGCGAAACCGGTCACCCGTCCCACCTCGGCCAGGGCACGCGCCAGGGCGGCCAATGCTGGGGCCTGATGACCGTCGTCATTTGTGATGAGTATGTTGGGCATTACGGTTGCGTCCGACCTCGGTGTATTGTGTATGCCCATTTTAGCACACACGGACAGAGAAGGGGAATCTCGACCCTGTGTTTCCTGCATGATCACAAAAACGCCCTCCCAATCCTCAACAATGAACGGAAAGGGAGGGCGCGGGCTTTCCGACATTAACCTTCAGGCTGCCACCGCCAACGTTCCGGGGCCAAAGCCACGGGCGTACTCGCGCTGGCGCCGAAGAGAGCGCTGGTCTTCTTCTCCTTGGGCTTGTGCATCACCAGGATCTGCACCGGCTCGCTCTCAGCTTCATTGCCGGCGCTATCGAACGCCTTCACGTGGATCCGGTGCGTCTCGGTCAACACACCCGCCTCGTAGATCGCTCCGAAGCCCGATTCGGTGATCATCACGATCCGCTGGCCCTGGCTGCCGTCCGCGCGGGTGTAATCCTCCAGCCTGGTCTCGGAGATGACGTACTCTTCCAGCCCCAACGTGCCGTCTGTGTTAGTGATGATGCGCGTGCCCATGATCGGCTCGCTCACGACCGGCACCACGTCCGACATGGTGATGGTCCAGCGCAGACTGTAGGGCGCGACGGTGCTTTCGCCGAGCTTAGTACCGTCCAGGTAGAACTCGACGCGGCCCATTTCCCAGGCATCCTGCGCGTCGGCCGTGATACTGACTAACTCATCCTCTTCCTTCTTGTAGTCGGCGCCATCCTCCGGGTGAACGATCTTGACCACTGGCGGGCTGTTATCCACCACTACCCGCACTTCGTTGGTCTGCGCCCCACCGCTGTTCTGCATCACGACCAGGCGCAGGGTGTAAAGGCCGTCGAAGCCCGTGGTGTCCCAGAATTCCAGTTGCCCATTGCTGACCTGGTTGCCGTGCTCCGGCCCGATCTGGATCCACTGGTCCGGCGCGCCCTCGGCTGCGACTTCCAGCCTGTAAGCCCGGAAGTCCGCGCCGCGGGCGTTGCCCGTGATCGACACGCCGCCCTTGAGGCGCTGCCCGATCAGTGGGCTGCCGATGACCACGTCGCCGGCCACCTCGGTCGCGCCACATGGACCATCGACCTCGATCGGGGGTTGGGGGATGCCTCGCTCGCGCACCCAGTCCGCCGCGTTGGACGGGTAGACCTGGTAGATGACGCGCTCGAGGACCTCCGCTGGCGTGCACACCGAAGCGCGCTTGCCGGTGTCCCGGTTGATCTGGAAAGCCTGGTAGACATTGTCGGACTTCTGCGGCGCGTGCCCCACCAGGAACAGTTCGGTCGTCGTCTGGGGGCAGTCGGGGGTGGGCAGCAGCCCCGAAGGCACACACACCCGGACATGCGACAGGCCCGGCGGCTCCTGCCACCCCATTACCGACTGCCCCGCCATCCCCTTCGCCAACGTGGCATGCATGATCGGCGCGGCGCCGAGAGAGCCGGGTGTCTCCTTCATCGGTTTGTTGTCGCTGTTACCCACCCAAACCCCGACGGCTAATTGGGGCGTGTACCCCAGCGTCCAGGCATCTACGAAACGGTCGGTCGTGCCGGTCTTCGCCGCCACCGGCCGGTCAGCCAGGATCAGATACTGGGCCGATGTGCCGAATGCGGCCGCGCGCGGGGCAGGATCGCTCAACACGTTGTTGAGCATGTAGGCTTCTGCCGGCTTGACCACCAGATCCGTGGCGGGCTGCCGGTATTCTTCCAGGACTTTGGCATCCTTATCCCGCACCTGCAAGATGTAAACCGGATCGAGCTTACGATAGCCCGGACGTTGGCGATCGGTGGGCGCGGGCTGGCCGGCCATCACCCCGCTGTTGGCGAGAACGCTGAAAGCGTAGGTGTGATCCACCAACGCCACCTCGCCCCCACCCAGGGTCAGGCTCAAGCCGTAGGAGTTCAGCTCGCGGTTCAAGCTGTTGACACCCAACCGGCGGGCCGTCTTGATCACGCTGCTGACGCCGACCTGGTCCATCAGCCACACTGCCGGGATGTTGTAGGAGCGCTGCAACGCCCAGCGCAACATCTGCGGGCCGTGATAAGCGCGGTCGTAGTTTTCCGGCACGTAGGGCGGATTGCCCGGGTCCGGAAAGACCGTACGCACATCCATCACCATCGATGCAGGCGAGAACAGCCCGGACTCAAAGGCGGTCAAATACGTGTAGGGTTTGAAGGACGAGCCGGGCTGCCGCGAGGCCAACGCGACATTCACCTGGCCATCGATGTTCGTGTCGAAATAGTCCAGGCTGCCCACCATCGCCAGCACCTCTCCGGTATTGGGCCGGATCGCCACCACAGAGGCGTTGGTGACCTCGTGATCGAAGTTCTGTCTTGCGGTCTGTACCAACGGGATCGGGTCGAACGGCTCCAAACCACCCTGACACGGTTTGGGCGTCTGTTGGCGCAGGGACGCGATGTGGCTGCGCGCCGCGCACTCGGCCGTGATCTGCAAGTCCCAATCGAGGGTCGTGTAGACCCTGAGCCCATGCTGCCAGATGTAGTAGGGATTTTCAGGCGTGTTGTATTTCTGTTGCAGTTGCTGCAGAACGTAGATCGCGAAGTGCGGCGCATCGGGCGGGATCTCAAACCGCTCCTGGGCAGACTCGCGGACGTGTTGCCACAGCGTGCCGGGCAGCTTCTTGGCCGCGTCGGCCTCATCTTGGGTGATCAGGTCCGCCTTGACCAACGCGTTCAACGCCCGCGCGGTGGCCGGCTTGTCGCCGATGGCCACCAGGGGGAGATCGCCCTGGCTCAACAGGCCCTCATCTACCAGGTCATTGAGCAGGATCGTGTTGAAATAGCGCGTGTTTACAGCGACCTGCTCCGGCGTCAGGTAACCGGCGTCCTGCATGGCTGCCAGCACCTTGCGCTGCCGGCGATACGCGTCGGCCGGCGACCAGATGGGATTGAGAGCGGGGAACTGCGGGACTGCCGCCAGAACTGCGATCTCGTCCAGCGTCAGATCCAACGCGGTCTTGTTGTAGTAGACTTGCGCAGCAGCCTCCACACCGATGGCCACGTTGCCGTAGTCGTTGTAGTTGAGGTACCACTCCAGGATCTGATCTTTGCCGGCGCGGCCCGGATACTTACGCGTGATCTCGATGGCCATGATGGCCTCCTTGATCTTGCGCGCATAGGAGATCTGATAGCGCTCCTCGGGGTCGATGATGATGTTCTTGACCAACTGTTGCGTGATCGAGCTGGCCCCCTGAACGCTCTGGCCTCGCAGATTGGAAATGAGCGCGCGGGTCAGACCGCGCAGGTTCACGCCGATATTGGTGTAGAAGTCGCGATCTTCCAGCGCGATGGTCGCGTTGCGCATGGCCTCGGGGATCTGATTCAGTGTGAGGTAGGTCCGGTCCCCACGATAGGGCCGCGGGTCGATCGACTCGTACAGCAAATGCTGGCCGGTGCGGTCGTAGATTTTGACCGTTTCGTAGGTAACCTGTTGGGTCTGGATGGCGCTGGGGTCAGGCAGGTCTTGGGCGAAGTAGGCATACACCCCGGCCACCGACCCCACCGCGCCGAAGACCAGGGCCGCGACAAACAGGACGTTCAGCAGCAGCCACCCTACGCCCAGGCGCACGGCCCACCGCCCGATGTGCGGGCCGCCCGTTGCGCGGCGCTCGCGGCGCCAGCGTTGGATTTGTTGAGAGCGCGTCATAAAATGTTTGGCCTGCTAGTCGGGCAACTCGGTCATCTCTGCCGGGCCATTGAGTGTGACCAATAGCCGGTTCAGCACGTTGCGCCCCAAAACAAAATCGGTTCCAGCCGGCACTCCTGCGACGCGAACCGCAGGCAGCCTATGTGGACCGACGTGCAATTCCACGAGATAGATCCTCACGCGCCGGCTTTCCTGCCACAGCCAGGCCAACCGCCCTGTGCCGACACTCGCGGCGCTGATCTGCGCGAGCAGATTGATCGGCACGAGTGTTCCGTCAGAACCAGAGTCAACCAAGGCGCGGTGCGGGCCGCTTGTTTCGCCGGAGTAAGGCCCTACCAGAAGGACGTCTACCACCGGCATAGGCGGATCGAATTTCGAGTCGTATGGATAGGTGTAAAATCTCATTAGTCGTACTCGATGCGCGGGGAACGCACCATCCAGACTTCCTCGACCTTGTCAGTCACCTGTTTTATCAGTACGCCAATCATCGGAAAGCGTTTGCGGATACGCAAGAAGAGGGCCAACTCATCAGTGTCGGAATCAACGACCTGGCCTTCATGCATGGCAATAAACTGGCTGGCGTACCTGCGAAGCAATTCGGCGTGTTGCACACGATAGTGTTGCTCCTCGCGCTCGATCTTCTGTTCAGCTTCTTGGAGCAAGTAAGCGCGGATCGCCTTATCCGCCAGGGCCTCAGCAGTGGTACCCTGGCTCTTGGCGACTTGCCATAGATTGTTCACTGTTCTTTCGGCAATCGGCAAAGATATCACGTTCATAAATTCGGTCTCCTCTCCTGCCGGTCGCGGGCCACACGCCCATTCCTTGCTCAGGCCGGTCTCCGCCCGTGCCGGACATTCTCCAAACAGACTCCGGCCGCCTGCCATTGGTTCCCAAGCACAAACGACGGGGGGTAGCGCCGAGCACCCCCCGTATCCAGGAGCTATATTAGCAGAAAAGGAGGGGATTGGCAAATGAAGGAATGGTTTTGGGGCAGAGAGTAGCAGTGTGTGCAAAAAATGCACATTCTGAACCGTTGCATTTTTCGCAACAGTTCAGCTAATCGGCGATTCAGGCATACTCCTGAGTCAACCGCTCCATCACCCACATGTGCATCAACGTTTGATAGCCAAGGCCCTTACGTTGCGCGATCTCCTTCAAGCTCAGTTGCTGCCCGGCGTCAGCGCGAAGTTGAACGCGGCGACGCGATTGGAGACAAGATACGGTCGTCCATCGGCATCAGTTGGCAGGATGGCGTAGAAGTAGCTGGTTGTCGCAGAGTTGAACGCGCTCGCGTCCGTGTAACTAACCGTATTGTCGGAACTGGGCGCGGGGACGTTGGCCAGTAACTCCGACCAGTCACCAGCAGTGAAGTATGGCATCGTGCTCCGCCGCACCTGGTAGCCGGCGTACTGCGGGTCGTGCGGCCAGGTCAGCGTCGCGCCGTCCGGGGCGCGGGTGATCGTCATCGCCAAGCTGGCAGTCGTAGTAATAGACAGTCGGTATCTGGCTGTGCAGTCCGTGACACCGCTTGGCGCGCTGGTGACCTCGACAAAGTAGGTTCCGGTATAGGGCGCGGTCCAGGTCAGCTCCGCGGCCGGGTCGCTGCCGGTGTCATCATTGCTTGCCAGGACGGTCACCGCGTCGGTGTCATACAGGGTGAGCACCGTGTCGGCGCCGCCAGAGAGGTCGTGCGTGCGAATGACGTATTGCATGCCCGGAAACGCGGCGAATCTAACATTGTCGAGGTAGTCATCTACCCCATCAAATCTATAGGCGCTGTCAAGATTTCCGAATCGGTCTTCCGTTATCGTTGCGCCGTTAGCTGTTCCATGATTCCCATTCCCGCTTTCATCATTAGCATTGCCATTGAAGGGATAGTAAGCTATCAAGTTTCCTGCACTTGGTGTGTTCGCCAGCGTGGTCGCGAAATCTAGCCTTATGGCATCTGGCAGCACATTGACGGTAAGCGTGGCAGACGTCGGCCCTGCACTTGCCTGCATTGGCGAGCTACCTGCCAGCAGGAGCAGGCTCAGGATGAGCAACAGACTAACGAAGGAGAACCCTTGGTAAACAAATCGAGTGGACATAGCAGCGCCTCCGCGGGTCAAGGCGGGGTCGCGTGCGCGCCGAGGGGGAAGCGATGAGGAGACCGACGAGCGACGCCGCCTCGCAATTATCTACACCCAACACTACGGCAATAGTATACCAGGGGTGAATGCGCCGGTCAAATCGCGGCTTGAAGAGATCCCCCGCTTTAGGCGAGGAGATCGTCCGGCGTCAAGACCCGTGGCAATGCGGCATCAGAGTAGGGTGACGGCAGTTGTCCCGTCATTGCTGTGAGTCGCCGCAGAAGATTCGCCCCCTGGGCCTCAAAGTTGTGGATCATAGGCCGGTCAAAGGTCACGACGGTCGAAACGCCCAAGATCAGGTCGCCTGGCGGAAGTCCAAAGGTCCCGTAGCTCAACACGAGCGCATCCTCACGGGTGAAACCGGATTCCCGCAACCGGCGAGCCCACCGTGCGAAATAGCGCCCTCGACGAATCGGCGTCACTTCATTCAACAGCAGCCGGACCGCAAGCAAATGACCGCGGTGAAGGAGAATGTTAGCCGTTTCAGGCGTGATGAGCAGGAGAACGGAGGTTTGCACGCCGCGCCGCAATAGTCGCAGGGCCAGGCTTTGCTCGGTGGATAAGGGCGTTGCCACCAGTGAGGCGCTGATACCCTCGACGGCCCTGCGAATGACGGCTTTATCGAGCAGCCACGCGAGCGTCGGGTCGGGCATCGTGTTCCTCCAGATCGTACGGCCCTGTCTTCTCCTCGGCAAAGATCCGCTCCCAAAGCGCATCCTGGCTGGCTTCCGGCAGCGCGAAGTATGACCGGTACGTCATCCCCTCAAGAAACTCATCCTGCGGCGAAGGCAGCTTGCCGCCGGTGAGAACCATCGCTGCGCCGCGGAAGTAAGCAATGGCCTCTTGCTCTGCGACCAATGTTTCAGCCGAGCCAGCCCGCTGCAGCTCAGGCACCAGGCGCACCAGTTGGTTCAGTTCCACTGGTGTCAAACGACGGAGGACTTGAGAGAGATGTTGAACGTGGGGAGGAACCCCCATTTCCCTGCTGATAGTCATAAGCCTTCTCCGTATGGACATACCATTCCCGACATGCAGAAGCAGGATATACCCATCGGCCTACATTGTCAAGGCGATCGATCTGGCTAACTCCGATTCGCCAGTTCTGCATACTTGGGCGTTCGATGCCCGCGTTGGGTCAAGACCGCAAACGCCTGCGCACGCCGCAAGACCGAGCGTTCGTATTCGGCCAGCAAACGCGCACGCTCAGCCTGCTCGACCTCAGTCAACGGCCGCTCATCCTCTGCGTCGTTCAGTTCATGAAGCCGCTTTTGCTGCTGCAACGCAAACGTCGGCCGCGTCGCCGCGCGCAGCTTTGCGTCACTCAACCACATCATGCCTGCCAACTCGTCTGCCAGGGGCTCGGGCAGATCAGATGCTGGCGGTAACACGGCCGTAAGCGCCGATGTCAACATGTCGGCGATCGGGCGACGCGTCAGGATCGCTACGTGTTCGAGCCTGCGATAGAGTGGCTCGGGTATCGGGACCGAGATCGTCGTTATTGTCATCGTCCTATCCTTTCCAATCAGGCCGCTTTCTGCACTCGTCAACAGTCTGGAACTCATCCGCTAACTCTTCCTGCGAGTAGTCGAAATAGGCGATGCCTTTGCGCGCAAGCAGTCTGACGAACTCCCGCTTGCCCATCCCGAGCAACTCAGCGGCTTTACCGACCGAGATACGACGTTCCTGGTAAAGTCCCAAAACCGAAAACTCTCGCATAGCTTCCGCGGCACTGGGCTTCGAATGTCCAAGCATCGCAAACAGGTCTCTTGGCAGCGCGACCTCTAACGTCAACGTGTCCATGAGCCAACTCCTCGCCTGACCAGTGCTACCTGATCGCACCCGCCTCCCGCAAGTAGCGTTCCAGGCGTGTCAAGAAACGTTCGGCATCGGCCAGGATTTGCTCTGTGCGTGCCGCATCCAGTCGCTCAAACACGAAACCGGCCGCGCTCGAAATCCTCGCGGGCGGTAGCCATGTCTTCGCGGCACTTGTTCACACGGATTTCGACAATGGCTCTTTGGGCTTCGTCCACAACTCAACTCCGTCACGCTGGATGCTGTTATAGATCGGGGCACGATGAGCGGCCCACCATCGATAGCGCGCTACGTCGCATACCAACGCCGAGATGTTCACGCCAGACTCCAGGAGCAACTGACTCGTGAGGTCGGTGATCGCATGCAGAGATTTCCAGCGGTCCCGCTCACGAAGAACCACCAGCACATCCACGTCCGATTCCGTGTCGAAATCGCCACGCGCTTTCGAGCCGAAAAGCACCACGCGCAGCAAATCATCGCCGTACCGCTGGCGAAGCCGTTCGAGGAAGGCCGCCAAACCGGCGCGCTCATTCGGCCGCAAATCCGGCTGGCGTTTGCGCCGTATGTGTGTCTGCTCGACCTCTTGGACAGATAACATCTGCTCGACTTCCAGTCCGCTTACCGATGCTCAGCAATTCGAAAGAGGCATCCATTACACCATCATTATAACAAAAGTATTGGGATTGGTCAAGGGTCAGATTATTCCAAAAGACGTCTGGCATTTTCGGAAGCGCCTGTCGCCTGGCGCCATTGCGACTTCCCGCTGTTCAGATCCGCTCCAGTACCAGAAAATGGCTCAACCCGAACGCCTGGAGCGGCGTGTGCTCCAGCGCGTACAGCATCCGGCGCAGGATGCGGCCCAGCGCCGGCTGGCTCACCACCACATTGTCGAAGCCGGGGTAGATCACGCTGTGATGGACGACGCGCACCGGCAGATCAGCGAACAGGGCGCGCAGCCCGGCGCCGGTATACGCGCGCACGTGCGGCGCCAGGCGGTTGCGCAGCGGATTCGGCAGCCAGTTGATCAGCGGCGTGTTGCCGAAGTGATAGCGTCCGCGCCAATAGTGGCCGTGCGTCTCGAAGGGGTAGAGCCGGTTCGGGCAGAAGAGGGCGATCCGGCCGCCTGGCGCGGTCACGCGGGCCATCTCGGCCGCGGCCGCGCGGTCGTCGGTCACGTGCTCGATCACCTCGTGGGAGAAGACCACGTCGAAGCTGCCGTCCGCGAAGGGCAGCGCCTCGGCCGGGGCCAGCACGATGCCGGGGATGCGGACGCGCGCCTGTCGCCCCACCGCCATATCCACCTCCACGCCGGTGACGTGCGGGCTGAAGCGGCGGAACTGCCCGGTGTACATCCCGACGCCACAGCCGGCGTCCAGGATGCGCGCCCCGTCCAGCCTGGCCCACTGCCGCACCAACGCCAGCCGGCGCGCCTGCCCCGCGCGCCACACGTAGGACGGATGGCCGAGTTGGGCCGCGTCGTCAGGGGTGCGGCGAAAGCTGGTGCTGTGGTCGATCACTTCCTTTTGCCTCCTGCATGCCTATCATGGTCCCCATGGGGGCATTTCAGTTATTGGGAGCCCGAGCTTCCTGAGCGGAGGCCACGCCGTTTGTAAAAGTCTGATCAATCTCTGGCTTGAACAACGCCTGCAGGAGGCGGCTGCTTCATAGACATCCACGCTCCACGCTCCACGCCCCACGCACCACGCACCACGCACCACGCACCACGTCCCCCAACCGCCGCGCGCCTTCGGCCAGCTCATCCGGCCGCAACAGGCTGAACGCCAGCCGCACATGGCGCGCCCCGCCCCCATCCGCGCAAAACCGCGCTCCGGGCACGTAGGCCACGCCGGCCGCCTCGGCCGCGGGCAGCAGCGCCGCACTGTCACACCCCTCCGGCAACTGAACCCAGACAAAGAAGCCGCCGCCGGGCGTCTGCCAGGCCGCGGCGGCGGGCATGTACTGTGTGAGCGCCGCCAACAGTGCGTCCCGGCGCTGGCGGTAGACACCGCGCAACTGCTCGATGTGCGGATCGAACAAGCCCAGCGCCATGAACGCCGCGACCACGTGCGCGGTGAAATGGTTGACCCCACCGCCGCTGTCCAGCATCCCGCTGCGGACGCAACGCTGCACGATATCGGGCGCGGCCAGCAGCCAGCCGAGCCGCAAACCCGGCGCCAGGATCTTCGAGAAAGACCCCAGTCGGATCACGCCGCCGTCAGGGGCCAGCCCCCGCTGCCGCGCGGGGGCCAGGCTATAGAGCGAGGGCGGCGCGGGCGCGTCGTACCACAACTCGCGGTACACGTCGTCTTCCAGCACGGTCAGCCCGTTGGCCTGGGCCAGGGCCACCAGCACCTGACGCCGCGCAAGCGGCATAGTGGCCCCAGTCGGGTTGCCGAAAGTGGGCGCGGTGTAGAGGAACCGCGGCAGTCGGCCCTGGCGGCGCAGCGCATCCAGCGCATCCGCCAGCGCATCGACGCGCAAACCATCCGCATCTCCTGTCACCGGCGCCAGCTCAAGTCCGTGATCCCGGAAGATGCGCAGCGCCAGATGGTAGACCGGCGACTCGACCAGGACCACGTCGCCCGGCCGCGTCAACAGGGTGCACAACAGGTCGAGCGCCTGCGACACGCCGCCGGTGATGAAGAGCTGCTCAGGCCGCGGGACCACCCCTTCGCGGCGGGCGAGCCAGGTCACCAACTGCTCGATCAGGCAGCCCGGCCCCTGCTCCGCGCCATATGCGAGCGCGTGCGGCCCGTCACGCGTCAACGCCAGCGCGGCGGCCTCGGCCATGCCCGCCACGGGCAACAGCGGCAGGTCGGGATGCCCCCAGCCGAACTCGATCACGCCGCCGCGACGTGATAACTGGATATCAGGCAGCATGCGCCGCATCCTCCTGCCCTCCTAAGGCCAAAGTCTCCTTAAAGCCAAACCGCACGGTGTTGTCGATCAACCGAAACCAGGCCGGCCGCAAGACCCAAAAACGTGCCTGAGCCAACGGGCCGGTCAAGGCCCCAGGGCCGCTCGCGCCGACCAGTAGCGCAGCCACGAACGCGTACTTGCGGCCGTAGACCGCGGCCGCGTGCGCCAGCTCACCAGCCGGCGCCGGCTCAGCGCGTCCACGCACCTGCATACCCTGGATCGCCCGCCAATCCTGCCCATCCGCCTGGATCGTCCCGGCCACCCGCGGGGCGGCGAGCAGATTCTGGCCGTGCTGCGTCCGCTCTTCCGAGAGGAAATACAGGTTCAGGTCAGCGTCGTGCGCATAGAAGACGGCCGCGGCGGCCGGCGCGCCGTCCGGTCCGACCGTGGCCAGGGTCAAAGTGGTGTGCGCGGCCAGAAACTCACTCAGGCGGGATTGGAGACTGGATGACGGGTATTGGGTATTGGCGTTTTGCTGTCCACCATTCGCTGATTCGCTCATCCATTGCCGTTCCGTTTCAGGGTATCCTCTCAATAATCTGGGGGAAAGTGCCTGGCACTTCCGAAAAGTGCCAGGCACTTGACAGAGACGCCCCTGAAAATTGAGAGGATACGTTTCAGGCACAGGTAAATTCCCGGCAGCACGACCAGCCCCCCGAGCACCTGCCGGGGTGTCAACAGCTCGCCCAACAGGGGGATCGAGAGCAGCCCGGTCACAACCGGCTGGCCCAGCAGCACGATCACCGCGGTCGAAGCCGGCAGGTCGCCCAGGGCATAGTTGATCAGCAGCCAACCGCCGGCCTGCGAGAACACGCCGACCGCCAGCAGCGTAGGTGCGGAGGCTGTAACCGAACAGCGGGAGGCGCAATGCCAGGCTGGCGAGGGTCAGAGCCACGCCGGCAGACGCCACCACCAACCAGAGATACGAGAGGCTATCCAGATCGCGGCGACCGCGCTGGGTGATGAGCAGATAGACGGCGTAGAAGGTCGCGCCGCCGAAAGCGATCGCATCCCCGCGGTTGGGCACGAAGCCAGCCGTCGGGTTGAAGCCCGTGACCACTGCCGCGCCGGCCAGTGCGAGCGCCAGCCCGGCCCAATACCGCCCCTTGAGCCGCTCACCAAAGACGATCAGCGCGCCGATGCCGACCCAAAGCGGTGCGGTGTTGTCGAGCAGGGTGGCCGTTGCTGCCGAGGTGAGCAGGAGCGCTGTGTTGAGCAGCCCCAGGTTTAGCGCGAACGCCAGGCCGCCCGCGATGCCCCAGGAAATGTTCAACCGGGCGGCCGGCGTCCAATGCCGCACCTGCCGGATGAAAGGCAGGGCCAACACGACGGCCGCTATCGTCATGCGCCACACGGCCGAGACGGGGCCGGGCACGTTCGCCCATTTGGTAAAGATCGCCGTGAAGCTGATGCACAACAGGCCCGACACCCCTCACCACCCAAACCGCTCCTCGCGCCAGGGATCGCCTTCCATGTGATAGCCGTTGCGCTCCCAGAAACCGGGGCGGTCACCGGCCATGAACTCGATGCCGCGCAGCCACTTGGCGCTCTTCCAAAAGTATTTCTTGGGTACCAGCAAGCGCAACGGGTAGCCATGCTCCGGTTCCAAAGGCTGCCCGCCGTACATGAAGGCCAACATGGTGTCATCGTCATCCAGCACGTCCAGGCCGATGTTCGCCGTGAAGCCGTGCTCGCAGTGCGCCATCGCGTGGGTGGCTTCCGACCCAACCTCGACCAATTTGGCCAATTCGCGCCACGGGATGCCGGTCCAGCTCGTGTCCAGCTTGCTCCAACGGGTGACGCAATGGATGTCCACGGTCTGCGTCTTGTGGGGCAGCGCCATCAACTCATCCCAGGTGAAGCGCAGAGGAGTCTCGACCAGGCCGAAGATGCGCAGGTCCCAATCCTCCAGGCTTTTGTAGACCGGCACAGACCCGTAGTGGAGCACCGGGAACTTCTCGGTCAGAAACTGACCCGGCGGCACCCGCGCTTCGGTGCTCGGTCCGGGCACGTTCGTGACGCGTTTCAAGCGTTCGACTCGTTTCAGGGGGTTTTCAAAGCGCATACCGGCCTCCATACACCAACGTCTCTTTGGGGATCACGTCAATATCAGACATTGGGGCATCTACGCCAGAGCAAACTCGACCAACTCGGGCACGTGGTTGGATGCCGGCCGCGCGGCGAGGGAATCTGTTGTACGTCAACACCTTCACGCGTGCGACTCCTCCTGGCAAGGGTCAGCCGCTATGCTGGAAGTGAATCAGGCCACGTCCACTCCACCAACAGCGGCCGATGATCCGACACCTGAGGCATCATGCCATCAGCGATCGTCCGGGCGGAACGCAACCCGCTGGCCCAGCGCCCGGGGAAGAACAGGAAATCAATGCGCACCAGCGGTGAAGTGGAAGGAAAGGTCCGGCCGTGGCCCTCGCCCACCGCCCGGAACGCGTCCTGATACCCGGCGCTGTTGAGCATGCGGAGCACCGGCGGCAGCAAACGCCGCGTGTGCCGGCCCAAAAAGCCAGGCGTGTTGAAGTCGCCTCCCACGAAATGCGGGCCATCCTGGATGATCCGCCGCAGCACGCCTCGGATTTGCCACAGCCGGGTACCCTCGAACGCGTGATCCAAATGCGTGATAAACGCGCTCAGCCCTTGCACTGGGCCGGATGCCAACGTCGCCCCCAACATGGACCGCAGCTTGGTGCCCGGCAGCCTGGGCAAGGCCATGTTCGAGATCTCGGCCAAGGGATAACGGCTCAGCAATGCGTTCCCGACCGGCCCGGACCACCCCGGCCCGTAATCGATCCACCCACTGGGACCGAAAGCGTAGTACATATCCAGCCGATCCGCCAGATCCGCCAATGGTTCAACGATCCGGCGCCCGATTGTCACCGGGTGCAGCACCTCATTTAGTCCCACAATGTCAGCTTCAGCAATGCGTATGACGTTTGCCAGTCTGTCCAGATCCAATCGCCGGTCACTGCCTTCCCAACGATGGATGTTGTAGGTCATCATCCGAACTGACCTGTTTTCTCTTCGATTCGACAACCGCATCCACTCCTATATTTTGATTCGCGTGCCCCCAGGTCAGTGCCGGGCGCACAGACGCCAAGTATACCACGCCGGCGCCTTCTGCCCAAACGCCACGGGGTTATCCGCCAGGAACAATGGTTAACCCTGTGGATAAACCGTCACCCATCCACAGCCGGGCGCCATGCGCAGCCCACGCCAATCAGCACCGCTGTACACAGTGCCGCACGTACCCCTACTACATTCGGGGGGGCGAAACCCGACAAAACCTGCCCGTAGGGGGGGAGCGTCAGGCAGAATCGCTTCAAGGAGCCTTCACTCGCTCAAGGCGGGCCGGCCGGGCATCCACAGCTTATCCCCCATGACACTGGTTCACAGGCGCCCACCCATCGCGCCAGGGGAGCACCAGAGAGGGGAACAAGCCGCAGACATGCCACAACATGCAGGGCGGCCTGGCGCTGGCAATCTACCCTCTATCCACATATCCCCAGCGTCTACTACTACTAATTTCTTTTAACTATTTACAGCTAGAATAACAATAGCACAAAGGTCCCGACTTGGTGCGGTGCGCACCTCACGACGATTCACCCGCCCAAACCTTAAAATTTATCGAAAACCCATTGACAAAAAGCCGCCGAGCTGCTATACTGAAGCTGCCAAAGTCAAGACAGTCGATAGTTCTAGACCAGGGCCAGAAGGAAACCGGCTGAGGAGTCGGAAGGTGAAAGCCGGAAGATGAGCCCTCCGGAAGTCCAAAAAGCGTAGGTTGTACGAATCGGCTGTTGTAACTGCGGCGAGGGAGCCCCGAGAAATCGAAGGCAATTCTAGGCCCGAAGTGATCCAGAAAACTGGAGTCTCGTTGGTAACCCCTGGAAAGTAGGCGCTAGAGACAAGGCGTCAAACACAGGGTGGCAGGCCATGATGCGAGACAAATAGCGGGCCAGGAAGCAGGTAGTTTGCCAGACGGTTGCTTGGGGCCCCTCTATTTAATACGCCAGTTCGTCCTATTCAAACTCCCCCCTCTGATCGGGTCAGGGCCCTCATCTCCCCGAAGGAACCTTATCGCCGAAGCAAAGGAACCCGCGGATCAGGTCAACTGCAAAACCTCTGGCTTTAGTTCTCCGACAAAGGGCAGATGCCGGTACGCCTCACGGTAGTCCAGTCCGTAGCCGACGACAAAACGATCCGGCAGATCGAACCCCTTGTATTTGAGCGGGATGTCGGCCAGCCGGTGGTCGGGCTTGTTGAAGAGCGTGCAGACCTCCAGGCTGATCGGGTTGCGGGCTTTCAGGATGCGCAGCAGATAGCTCAAGGTCAGGCCGGTGTCGATCATGTCCTCCACGAAGATCAGGTGCCGGCCTTCGACGGTTTCGTCCAGATCCTTGATCAGGCGGACCGACTTCTTTTGCGGATGCTGTGGCGCATAATGTGATATCGCCATGAAGTCCAGCGTCACCGGGATCGTGATCGTCCGCAGCAGATCGCTTATGAAGAACATGACCCCTTTGAGCACGCCGACCAGCAGGGGGTTCAGCCCGGCGTAGTCGTTGCTGATCTGACTGCCCATCTCGCGAACGCGCTGGTGGATTTCGGCCTCCGATAACAGTATCCGGCCGATGCCGCCAGTTAGTTCGGTTTGCGCCCGCTGTAGGACGGACGGTGTCATAATTTCCATGCACGCCTCCTGCTTGCCGGTCCTCGGTACCCGTGATTAAAGCTGATTGTTCATCATGTCGGGATAATCCGGTACGCCGAATTTAAGCATCAAGGAGCGGATGTCGCCGCGCTTGAAGAGCTTGATATTGGTTTCCGGGTAGCGCTCGCGTAGCTTGCGCAGCTTGCGGTTCTTGTGCCGGATTTGATTGGGCTGCATGGTGGTTAGTTCCACGTAGAGGTCCTGGTCTGGGAGGTAGAAGTCCGGGCTGAAGGCCTCAGTGACGCGGCCGGCGCGATCGCTCTGTAGCACAAAAGTGCGCGGCTCGTATTCCCAAGGGATGCCGTAGAAATCCAGGATGCGGGCGAACTCGGCTTCGACGGGGTGGGCGAACGGGGGTGGCGCTTCGCTGCTCATGCCGTTCCCTCGGTTTCACGCTTTGCCAGCCCCCGCGGCCGCGCGGGGACCAGCCCCAGCGCGGCCTGGCAGACCAGGTCTACCGCGGTCTCCAGGCTAACCTGCCGTGTGTTGAGCACCAGGTCGTAGAGCCTTGGGTTGTCCAGCCGGGTGTGGTGGTGCCGGCGCAGGTAGTTGGCGCGCGCCCGGTCCGAGGCGTCGATCCGGGCGGCTGCGACCTCCGGGGGCAACTGGGCACTCTCCTGGACGCGCCGGATCCGCAGATCGCGGGGCGCGATCACCCGCACATGGAGCACGGCGGGGCTGGCAGCCAACACCACCTGACCGCCGCGGCCCACCAGCAGCAGGTCACCGATCGCTGCCAACTCATGGATGACTTGGGACACCGTTTTGTGGTAAAGCCGGAAGGCGGCCGGGCTCGGCTTGATATCCAGCAGTCCCAGTTCGTCGATCTCAGCCAGGGCGACCTCTGGCGCGCCGGCCTGGCGGGCAGCGCGGTTGATCAGGTCACGGCCGACCAGGCGCAGGTTCAACCGTGCGGCCACAGCCAGCGCGATTTCGTCCCCCTGGCTGCCCATTTCGCGGGAAAGGGTTATGCCGGGCATGAGTCACCTCCCATGGATGTGGAGCGTGGAGCGTAGGGCGTGACGTCAGCACTTCACGCTCCACGCTTTACGCTCCACCCAACCGTTCAGCCAGCCCTGAATACCGCTCCTGCGCCCGGTCGGCGCGGACGGCGATGCTGATGGCGCGCGGGGAGCCGACCAGTACTACGAGCTTCTGCGCCCGCGTGACCGCGGTGTAGAGCAGGTTGCGCTGGAGCATCATGTAGTGGGTGGTCAGCAGCGGGACCACGACGGCCGGGAACTCGCTGCCTTGCGCCTTGTGGATGCTGATCGCGTAGGCGTGGGCCAGCTCGTCCGCTTCCAAGAAGTCGTAGATCACCGGCCGATCATCCATCTGCACCGTGATCGTCTGATCTTCCGCGTCGATGGCTGTGATCTGCCCCATGTCGCCGTTGAAGACGTCCTTGTCGTAGTTGTTGCGAATCTGCATCACGCGGTCCCCCCGCCGGAAGACCCGACCACCGAGCAGTCGCTCCGGGGTATCCGGTTTCGGCGGGCAAAGCGCGGCCTGGAGCAGGCGATTGAGGGCCGCCACACCGACCTCGCCGCGATGCATCGGGCTGAGCACCTGGAGCTCCTCCGGCGCGAGTCCGAATTTGTGGGGGATGCGGGTTTGCACCAATTCCACGATCAGGCGTGCGGCTTTCTCGGGATCCTCTTCGCGGAACAGGAAGAAGTCCGTGGCCGTGCGGTTGTCCAGGATCGGCAGCTGGCCATGATTGATGCGATGGGCATTGGTGATGATGTAGCTGCCCTCCGCCTGGCGGAAGATGGCGCCCAGGCGGACGACGGTGCAGGAGTCAGGGGGCAGAAGACAGGCGTCAGGAGGCAGACCGCGCACTGATCCCTGGCCTGTGTTTCCTGATTCCTGACCGCTGGTCCCTGTCCCCTCGATGGCCGCGATGACGTCGTGCAACACGTTCCCCGCGCCGACGCTGGGCAGTTGGTCCACATCGCCCACCAGCAACAGGTGCGCGCCGGGCGGGATCGCTTTCAGCAGGTTGTTGGTGAGCAGCAGGTCCAGCATGGACGCTTCGTCGACGATCACCAGGTCCGCTTCCAACGGGTGATCCTCGTTCCGCTGGAAGGTGAACCCTGCGGCGGGTTTGAACTCCAACAGCCGGTGGATCGTCTTGGCCGGGCGGCCGGTGGCCTCACTGAGCCGCTTGGCCGCGCGCCCGGTGGGCGAAGCCAGCACGGTGCGCTTGCCGGCCGCTTCGGCCAGCCGGACGATGCTGCGCGTGCAAGTCGTCTTGCCGG
>MNXL01000175.1 GCA_001871755.1 Anaerolineae bacterium CG2_30_64_16 | reverse complement strand
CCCTCGGTGTCCACCGCGTAGCGCATGTCTACCATGTCGGGATGCAGCAGCAGCCCCAAGGAGGTCTCCGATTCGTCGGCGTGGACGAAGTTGGTGTCGAGCTTGCCACCGCGGTCGGTGCTGCGGAAGAACTCCCGCACCCCCCGGTGCCAATCGATCACCCGGAAGATACCGGGGAGCTGATAGCGCTTCATGAACTCCTGCACGGCCGACTCCAGCACCCACAACTGGCCGTGGTTATTGACGATGAGTTGCTTGCGAAAACCGTCGTTCCACAGGCCCAACATCACGTCGATCATCATCTCGCGCACCACCTGTTCGCGCACGATCACGGTGCCGGGCATGCCCAGGTGATGATAGGGATGTGCGCCGTAGTTGAGCGGCGGCAACGCCAGATTGACGGCCGCGCCGCGCCTGGCCGTGTAGCGCCGCACGCCCTCGCAGATCTGGCTGACGTACAGCGTGTCGGACGCGCTCGGCAGGTGTGCGCCATGCAGCTCGGTACAGCCCACCGGGATAAAGACGATGTCGTTCTTCTTGCGGTTCTCTTCGACCTGCCAGCGGGTGGTGGTCTGGATATAGGCGCCGGGCTTGCCCCACTCGACGGGCGCAGGCACACCGTACTCGGCCAGGATCGCATCGATCTCAGCGTCGCTCGCTTCCCATACCTCTTTCTTCAAACGACCGACCGCATTGTCCTCGAAAAACAGGTCCGGTTGGTTTGTGGCCAGCAGGCCAACGGGTAGTTTTGTGTCTGACATGGGTTTCCCTCCGTTGATATGTTTGGATTGGAATATACTACACGATCGAGAAATAAGGTGACAGCACTTTGACTGCGGCCTCACGCGCCCGCACCGCCGTGACCTTCGGATCCCAGGCCCAGTACTCCGGGCGGAACAGCTCGATGGAGCATGGACCGTCATAGTCGATCCCCCGCAGCCGCGCACAGATTTCGGTCAGCGGCGCCACCCCCATCCCAGGCAGCACGCGCGTCGCATCGGTGATCGCCTCTTTGGGGCCGTCCTCCAGGTCATCCAGGTGGAAGGCAAAGATGCGCACCGGATCGAGCGCAGCGATCTCGCTCAACAAGCCGCCGCCGCCGTAGAAATGCGCGGCGTCGAGCACCATGCCCACGTTGGCCCGATCGGTCGCCGCCACGATCTGCTGGGCCGCGCGCGGGGTGCGCACCGAACACCAGCCGAACCCCAGGAATTCGAAGGCCAGCTTCACCCCGTACGGGCCGGCGATGTCGCTCAGGTCTCGCAAGACCCGCACGTATTCGGCCACCGCATCCGCCCACGGCAGGTCGCGATCAGGGGTGGGGCTGGGCACGACAACCACCGTGGGGCAGCCAATGGCCTGGGCGATCTTGCACAACTCCCGGCAGCGGGCCTGTATCCGCGCATACTCATCCTCCCGGAATGCGATGAACTCGATTGAGTTCAGCGTGAGGGGGACGACACCGTGGCCCTGGAACAGCATCCTCAGGTCGGCCAGCGAATGATCGGCCAGGAAGCGATCCACCTTGGCCGCCCACAGCTCCAATGCGCCAAACCCCGCGTGCGCGGACGCAACCACGTCGGTCTCAAGATCCGCCAACATCGTCGTCGCGCCGTGAAAACCCAGTTGCACCGCTCACCTCCAGCCCATCGTTACGTTTTACGCTTTACGCTTCACGTTTTACGCTTTACTGCTTTACGCTTCACGCTTCACGCTTTACGCTTTACGCTTCACGCTTCACGCTCCACGCTCCACGCCTCACGCTCCACGCTTCACGCCCTACCTTTCACATCAACCTCACTCAGCCTGACCGGCCGCTTCTCAGCCAACGACTGCTTCGCCGCGTACCCCATCACCACCGGGATGCGGCCGTCCAGGCCGGTGACCGGCGGCGGCGTGTCCTGAACGATGCACTCGATGAAGGCCTTCATCTCGGCGATGTAGGACTCGGTGTAGCGCTCCATGAAGAAGTTGAGCGGCAGCGGGCCGTGCACACCGGTGGCGTTGCTCACGACCGCGGAATCGGGGGTGTTGTTGCGGGTGGCGACCATGCCCTCGGAGCCGAACACCTCGGCGCGCTGATCGTAGCCGTAGACCGCCTTGCGGCTGTTGTCGATGGCGCCCAGCACACCGTTGGCGAAGTGCAGGGTGATGATCGCGGTGTCCACGTCGCCGGCCGCGCCGATCGCCGGATCCACCAGGACGCCGGCCGCCACATAGAGCGACTCGACCTCGGCCCCGATCAGGAAGCGGGCCATGTCGAAATCGTGGATGGTCATGTCCAGGAAAATGCCGCCGGATACCTTGACATACTCGATGGGCGGCGGCTCGGGGTCACGGCTGGTGATGCGCAACAGGTGCGGCGTCCCGATCCCCCCCGACGCGACGACCGCCTGGACACGCCGGAAGTTGGGGTCGAAGCGCCGGTTGAAGCCCACCTGGAGCTTCACGCCCGCCCGCTCGACGGTCGCCAGCGCGTGGTCGATCCTGGCCAGGTCCAGCGCGATCGGCTTCTCGCAGAAGATCTGCTTGCCGGCCTCGGCCGCCTCCTCGATCATCTGGGCGTGCGTGTTGGTGCTGGAGCAAATCAAGACCGCGTCGATGCGCTTGTCCTCCAGGATGCGGCGGTGGTCCTGGTGCGCGGCCGGAATCCCTAGCTCGGCGGCCAGCTTATCCGCGGCTTCGCCGAAAATATCCGACACGGCGACCAAATTGGCCTCGGGGATGCGATACATCACGTTCTGGGCATGCAACCGCCCGATTCGCCCCGCGCCGATCACCCCCACGTTGATCCTTTGCTTCATGCATGTCCCTCCGTTCTCTGATCTCAGATTTGTACAGCCTTGCGAAGGTTTTTGCCCCGACTTGGGCTAGAAATGGCGTCTTCGGGAACCTTCGCAAGGCTAACATTCCTACGCGTTGGGTTTCACCATGATCTTGCCGTCGGTCCGCTGGGTGGACTGGGCGATCGCCGCGACCGTGTCCTTCAACTCGTAGCGCGCGGTGATGATGGGGCTCAGGTCCAGCCGGCCCGAGGCCACCAGCCGGATGACGTTGGGGAAGGTCTCGTGGCCGGAATGGCCCTGCGCGCCGAACACCTGGGAGCGCCGCACCTGGAACGTCTCCAGGTACATCGGGACCCGTTGCGCGCCGCGACCGATCTGAACGATCTTGGCATTGATCGCCAGCGCTTTCTCCATCTCTGGAATGGTCAGATGGGGCGCGCCGGCCGCCTCGACGTGGAAGTTGAAACCCTGGCCCTGGCTCAAGTCCATCAGCCGGTCGCCCGCGCTGACCTCGCGCGGGTCGTAAACGAAGTCCGCGCCGACTTTCCTGGCCAGCTCCCGTCGCGGGGCGGACACCTCGAAGGCCACGATCTTGCCCGCGCCGGCCGCCCGGGCGATGCCGATGGCGGCCAGGCCGATGGGGCCGGCGCCGAAAACGCTGACGTAGTGGCCGGGCCGGAAGCCGCCCGCCCGCTCGATCATCCCGTTGTAGGCCACAGTGGTGGGTTCCGTCAACGCGCCAACCTCATACGCCTTCTCCTCGCTGCCAAACCGCTCGGCGATGGCGTTGATCGGCCAGCAATACTTCTCGTCCACCGCGATGTAGGTGGCGAACGCGCCGGGGATGGTGAAGCCGATCTCTTCCAGGTTGGTGCAGTGGTTGGGGTAGCCGTTGCGACAAGGGATGCAGCGGCCGCACCAGATCATCTCCTCCGAGGTGACCATGTCGCCGGCCTTGACGGTCTTCACCTGCGGTCCCACCTCCACGACCTTGCCAGCGAACTCGTGCCCCAAAATGGTGGGGAACCTGGTCAGGCCGGGGTAGAGCACATAGTCATCCTTATCGGTCTCGTAGAAGTGCATATCCGACCCGCAGACGCCACACGCCTGGACCGCCAGCACCACGTCGTTCGGTCCCGGGGTGGGGTCAGGCCATTCGCGCACTTCCAGCTTCGGATGGCGCCAGATGCTGTTGCCGGAGATCGCCTTGCCAGTCTGCTTCTCCCAGTCAGATACCGGGTAGCCCGCCTTGGGCTCCCACTTTGCATCCAACACCAAGCCTTTCATGGCTGCTTCCCTCCTGGTTGTGTATAGTGACCTACCGTGATGTAGCTGTGGCCGGTCTCCTGACCGAGCCACCGAAGGCCTCGCCAGGGCCGCCAAAGCGGGCCGCCAAAGCGGGCACGGTCAGGAGACTGCATCGTGAGCGGCTCGGACGAGCGGGTCGAACGGCGGCCCGAGCGGCTTCCAGCCTACTCACTCCTGCCGACCGACGATTCCCGCACCACCAGTCTGCCCTGCAAAATCGTGTCATGCACTTGGGGCGTGGCAGTCTCCCGTTGCGCCTCGATCAGGATCCACACCATCTGCATCGCCTTTTCGCCGAGCTCGAACTTCGGTTGGGCGATCGTGGTCAACGAGGGCACGACGTAGGAGGCGATCGGGATGTCGTCAAAACCAACGACTGCCAGGTCTTCAGGAACGGATAGCCCAGCAGCCCGCGCCGACCGTAACAGCCCAACCGCGGTCATGTCGTTGAAGCAGAAAACCGCGGTGGGCGGCTCAGGAGGTGCGCACAGCAAGGGCAATACGCGCTCCCCGCCATCCCACCGCCCATTGCCGGCAAAGACCAGCGCCGGATCACACGGGAGGCCAGCCTCGGTCAACGCCTGGCAATAACCGGCCTGCCGCTCTCGGTCGGAGCTATGCCCGGCTTCCCCCACGCTGACATAGGCGATCCTGCGATGTCCCCGCTCCACCAGGTGTCGGGTAGCGAGATAGCCGCCATGCCGGTCATCCACACGCACCGAAAAGGTGTAGGGGCCGCCACTCTCACCATGATTGTTGAGCAGCACGACCGGCACCTCGATCCGGGTGAGGTGCTCCTTGTACAGCGCGCCAACTCGAGAGGCCGTGACGATCACGCCGTCGACGCGCTTGGAGCGCAACATCTCCACGGCGGCGACTTCCCGCTCAGGCTCGGCGCCCGAGCTGGCCAGGATAACGGTGTACCCGTTCTTGAAAGCCGTGCTCTCGACACCCTGCACCACCTCCGCGATAAATGGATCGGAGATCGTGGTGACGACCACCCCGATCGTCAGCGTGCGCCCCATCACCAGGCCGCGCGCGCCGGCGTCCGGCGAGTAGCCCATCTCCCGAGCCAGGCGCTTGATCCGCGCCCTGGTTTCCGGGTTGACGACCGGACTGTCGCTCAACGCCCGAGAGACGGTCGAATGCGACACGCCGGCCACCCTGGCAATATCCTTGATCGAGGCCTTCACGGTTCCACCTGCCTGCACACGTGTCCACTGAGTGTCAAAAAAAGAAGGCGAACTTGCTCTACGGCTCGTTTGGTTGCACACGTGTGTACCGAGGTGACACTATACCACATTCCCCACTGACCTGTCAATTTGCCTCTTGACAAACATGGACAGAACTGCTATACTGCTAACCAATGTGCGCACACGTGTGCTCGAATCGATATCAAACCTTCGTAGCCGACGACCCGCCCTCCGGTCACTGAGAGGATCGACCCTTTCGTCAAACGCGCAGATTCGCCCCACAGGTCGATACGATGCCCAGCCCGGTTTCGATCAAGGATCTTGCGACAGCAGCCGGCGTCAGCCATTCCACCGTGAGCCGTGCCATCCGTGGCGCCGGGCGTGTCAGCGCGGCCACGCGCGCCCGGATCCTGACCCTGGCCAGGGAGATGGGTTATTACCCGAACGAGGCGGCGCGCAGCCTGGTGATGGGCCGCACCAAAACGATTGGGGTCGTGGTCACGACTATCGGAGACCCGTTCGTCACCCAGGTCGTCAACGGGATCGAAGATGCCGCGCACGAGGCCGGCTACAGCGTCTTCTTGAGTTCATCAAGGAATCAAGCGGACCGCGAGATGGCGGTGGTGCGCGTTTTCCGCCAGCGCCGCGTCGACGCCGTGATCGTGACGTCTTCGCGCGTGGGCAGCCTCTATGGGGACGCGCTCGCGGAGTTCGGCGTCCCGATCGTGCTGATCAACAGCCAACACGAAGGCAGATACCTGTATTCCATCGCCGTCGATGACACACAAGGCGCCGAACTGGCCGTTGAGCACCTGCTCCAGTTAGGGCATCGCCGGATCGGCCATATCGGCTCGGAGACGCGGTCGGTCTCCTGCAAGCGGCGCAAAGCGGGGTACCGGCAAGCCCTGGCACGCCGCGCGGTGACACCCGACCCCAGCCTCAGCGTGCTGCCGCAAGCCGCGAACGATCTCTCAGCCGGACGCCTGGGGCTGGAAATGCTCCTGCCGGCCAACCCATCCGCCATCTTCGCCTACAACGACGTCATCGCCATCGGCGCGTTGCTCGAAGCGCGCAAACAGGGGATCGCGATCCCGGATCAGGTCAGTCTGATGGGGTTCGACGACATCGAAGCCACCGAGTTTGTCACGCCGACTCTGACCACCGTCCGCCAGCCCAAAGCGGACATGGGACGCGCGGCCGTGGAGATGGTCCTGGCCTTGCTCAAGGGTGACGAGGTCAGCAATCGGTGGTTACCGGGCGAGCTCGTGGTGCGCGAGTCGACCACGGCCTGTCCATGGTGAATGAGCAATAGTCCGCCAGCTAACGTCCGGCTAAAAGCGCTGTAGTTGTTTCAACCGTCCAGTGCAGATGCTTCAGCCTTTTCAGCACCGCTGCCGACGGCGACCCTTCGCCGTCGGACATCGATTCAGGGCCACGCATGACGCGGCGTTGGGCACCGCTTATCGGGGGAACAGCCCCGAGCGGCGGCCAAGAGAGGAGGTGTCATACAGAGCCAGAACTGAATGCCCTTTGCCAGGCAAGCGCCCGTGTCACACGTCTCGGGGGCGTACCTGGCGACCGTCCCGTTTTCTCAACTCATTCTCACAAGGAGGGAACCCATGTTTAGGAAGTTAGCCGTGCTCCTGATCGTAGCGCTCTTGGTCCTGACTGCGTGTCAGGTCACACCCCAACCGGCGCCGGCTCCAGCGCCCACCGAGGCCAAGGCGCCCGCCCCAGCCCCGACGGAAGCCAAGGCCGCAGCCCCGCAGGTCGTGCAGACCAATCTGGTCTTTGGCATGGCCGTCCACTCCAACCCGGCCGAGGACGCCTTCTGGGGCGTGGTGGAAAAGGGCGCCAAGGACGCGGCCGCGACCTTTGGCGTCACGCTCAAGTCGGGTGGCAGTGGCGACCCGGCGGAGCAGGCCCAGTTGGTGGAAACCTACATCGCCGACAAAGTGGACGGGATCTTCGTGTCGCTTGCCAACCCGGACGCGCTGAAGGACGTCATCAAGAAGGCCGTGGCGGCCGGCATCCCGGTGATCACCATCAACTCGGGCGTGGACGTCTACAAGGAGCTGGGCGCGCTGACCCACATCGGCCAAACCGAGTTCGTGGCCGGTCAGGGCGCGGGCGAGAAATTCAAAGCCGCGGGCGCCAAGAAGGTGTTGTGCGTCATCCACGAAGAGGCCAACATCGGTCTGGAGCAACGCTGCGATGGTCTGGCCGACACCTTTGGCGGCGAGATGGAACGCTACAACGTGGCCACCTCCGGCGTGCGCGACGTGGCGGGCACAGTGTCGTCCATCCAGAACAAGCTCATCGCTGATAGCGCCATCGACGGCGTCCTGACGCTGAACCCGGTCATCGCCATGGCCGCCCGCGATGCGATCGCCGCCGCAGGAGGAGGCCAGAAGTTGGCCACCTTCGACCTGAGTCCCGACGTATTAGCGGCCCTGGAAGCCGGCGAGATGCTGTTCGCCGTGGACCAGCAGCAGTACCTGCAGGGCTACCTGCCGGTCGTTCTGCTCTATCTGTACAACACCAACCTGAACACCGTCGGCGGCGGTCTGCCTGTGTTGACTGGCCCCGGCTTTGTGGACAAGAGCAACGCTGCCCAAGTGAAGGACCTGGCGGCCAAGGGTACCCGGTAACGGACGCGATCTGAAGCATCCAGGTGCGGGGTGGGATCCAGAACAAGCTTCCGCCCCATCCCGCACCGCCTATCGAAAGACCTGACAGGTTTCCGAAACCTGTCAGGTCTGGGTTGACCAGGAGGTTTGCCCATGACGACGACCACCGCCTCCAAGGCCGACGAACGGGTCGCCCAGGTTGGCTTTTTCCGAGGACTTTTCCGCCGCGTCGAAGTCGGAGCACTGATCGGAGCCATCGTGCTCTGGAGCCTGTTTGCCATCGTGGCTCCGACGAACTGGATCTCGATCACCGGTCTATCTCGCATCCTCGATCCGGCTTCCACGTGGGGCATCATGGCTGTCGCGGTGGCCCTGCTCATGATCGGCGGCGAGTTCGACCTGTCCACCGGGGTCATGACCGGCACGACAGGCCTGATCGCCGGCTTATTGGCCACCCGGGCAGGCTGGCCGCTCTGGCTGGGCATCCTCGTAGCCCTGATTTTTGCCCTGCTCATCGGCTATCTCAACGGCTTCATGGTCATCAGAACCGGTCTGCCTAGCTTTATTGTCACGCTGGCGACTTTCTTCATCCTGCGCGGGGCCAACGTGGGTGTCACCCGACTGGTGACAGACCAGGTCTACGTCGGCGGCATCGACAAGGCAGCAGGTTTTGACTCGGCACGGGCTGTCTTCAACACCGGCATCACGCTGTTCGGCGTTGAGTGGCGAAGCTCGATCCTATGGTGGGTGGTGATCACCGTCGTCGCCAGTTGGTTCTTGCTGCGCACCAAGGTGGGAAGTTGGATCTTTGCCGTCGGCGGCGATACCACCGCCTCTCGCAACGTGGGTGTGCCGGCCACCCGGGTCAAGATCGGTCTGTTTATGACGACGGCTGTCGCAGCCTGGTTGGTGGGCATGATGAACATCGTCCGGCTGCGCTCAGCGGTGGGCAGTCAGGGCATCGGCCAGGAGTTCTACTACATCATCATGGCCACCGTCGGCGGCTGCCTGCTGACCGGCGGGTATGGCTCGGTGGTCGGCGCTTCGCTTGGGGCGGTCATCTTCGCCATGGCCTTCACCGGCATTCCCTTCGCCGGCTGGGACACCGACTGGTTCTTCAGCTTCCTGGGCATCATGCTGCTGGCCGCTGTGCTGGTCAACAACTACACCCGCAAGCGCGCCACAGAGATCAGTGTCGGCGCAGCCAAAGCCCGGACTGAAGGAGCGTGATCCAATGAAAGCACCGATCCTTGAAGTCCGCAACGTGACCAAGATGTTCGGCAGCGTGATTGCGCTGAGCGACGTATCGGCCAGGGTCTATCCCGGTGAAGTCACCTGCCTTCTGGGGGATAACGGCGCGGGGAAATCGACCCTGATCAAGATCCTGTCTGGCGTGCACCAGCCGACTGAGGGAGACTACATCTTCGAAGGTGAGCGGGTGACTTTTAACTCACCTCGCGAAGCCCTGGCGCGTGGGATCGCCACAGTGTACCAGGATCTCTCGCTCATTCCGCTCATGCCCGTCTGGCGTAACTTCTTCCTGGGCTCCGAGCCGGAGAAGGGTTTTGGGCCGTTCAAGCGCTACGACATCGACTTCGCCAGGCGGACCGTGCGGGACGAAATGGCCAAGATGGGGATTGATGTCCGTGATCCCGACCAACCGGTGGGGACGATGTCCGGCGGTGAGCGGCAGTCCATCGCTATCAGCCGCGCGGTCTACTTCGGGGCCAAGG
Organism: Anaerolineae bacterium CG2_30_64_16; assembly: GCA_001871755.1. Taxonomy (GTDB): domain Bacteria; phylum Chloroflexota; class Anaerolineae; order CG2-30-64-16; family CG2-30-64-16; genus CG2-30-64-16. Next base: position 12,164 of record MNXL01000175.1, on the reverse strand, counting down.
TGCTGATCCTCGACGAGCCGACGGCCGCGCTCGGTGTCAAACAGGCCGGCATCGTGCTGCACTACATCGTGCAAGCCAAACGCCGGGGGCTGGGTGTGATCTTCATCACTCACAATCCGAACCACGCCTATCCGGTGGCCGACCACTTCGTCATCTTGCGCCGCGGACGGGTCCTTGCCGATTACCAGAAAGAGGAACTCCCACAAGACGAACTCATGAACCTCATGGCTGGCGGTGAGGATCTCGTTAAGCTCCAACAAGAGCTCGCACAGCTTGAGTCCAAGCCGATCTTGGTGGTCTGAACCAGATACACGACTGACGACTGGAAAACGATAATGTGTCGGAACTCCCCAACGCCTGAGAGGCGGACGGCTCTGCTCGTCCTGGCCATCATCTTGAGCGCACTGGCGGTAGGTTGTTGGAGAGCGGACACTGCGCCCCAGAAACACCGCCCCGAACTCATCTTTGACGACTCGGTAGCAAGCGATTTCCAGGCCCTGGCCGTCGAGACCTGGGAGCAGTTCCTGACCGTGTTCGAGGCCAGAACCGATTGCTTCGGCGATGTGACCCTGCGCGCCACGCGTACGCTGGATAGCCGGGCTGCCTACGATCCGCAGACGGCCATGGTCACCGTTCACGTGCCGGGCACGCGTGCCATGCTGCAGAGCGCACTGATCCACGAGTGGGCCCACCACGTTGAGTTTCAGTGCCCAGATCATGAAGCGCTGCGCCCGCGTTTCCTGGCAGCCCTGGGGCTGCCGCCTGATACGCTATGGCGGCCCGCTGATCTGCTGACCACCACGCCCACCGATGCCTGGGACCAGATCCCCTCCGAACACTATGCAGAGGCGACGATCAGCCTGGTGTTGGGCCAGAACCAGATCCCCACAAAAATCCGTGTGAGCCAGGCCGAGGTGGCGGCAGTCGGCGCATGGGCGGCGGGCGACTAACCCTGTCGGAAAGAGGTGTGTCACGTTATGTTCAGTAAAATCCTCGTCGCAGTGGATGGCTCCGCCAATTCCAGGCTCGCCGTGCAGGCCGCGGTCGAGCTGGCGAAATGCTGCAGCGCAGGGAACGTCCTGACCCACGTCGTCCTGACTCACGTCATCCGCGATTTGGCGCTGCCGAAGGAGATCATGGCGATGATCGCCAGCGGCGAGATCACAGAGTCCCGCCTCGAGCTCCTGGAGAACTCCGCCGAGATCATCCTGGACAACGCGGCTCGCCCATTCGCGGAGGCCGGGCTGAGCGCGCAGGTGGAGAAGGTCATTTTGCATGGCGATCCCGCGTGGCAGATCGCCAACCATGCCAGGGCGCAGGGGATCGATCTGATCGTGGTGGGCTACCGCGGCCTGGACACCCAGAGCAACATGTTGGGTGGCATGGCCCGCAAGCTGATCAACCTCACCACGATCTCCTGCCTGGTGGTGAAGTAGCCGTCCTGGTACCCATCGGTCTGGCCGGAGGCGAGCGCCCGAGCGACGCAGCGGTGTGTGGTCCGGGATACCGTTGTATGGCTCAGGCGCGTTGTTTTCATGGGGTTGGAAATTCAGCCTGCTCCGGTTATATCGGTTCTTCTCAGTTTTTTGGGGTATGCTGTGGCCGTCGTTCGACACGCTCACGATGCAGTCTGTGACCGTGCCACCACCCACGGGCTCGGTTGCAAACCGGCCACAGCCCCGGATTATCGAGAAGATACTTCGGAAGTCTCTCTGATCCCTTGGATACTTCAGCAACGCAAACGGATGGTCTTGATCTCGAACGGCCGGAATTCGAGCGGGATGCGCCCTGCCTCACACGGGAGCTCCCGTTCGTCCCGTTCCAGCATGTCGGTTTGGGCCGCACTGACGACAGGCAGCGTCGTGCTCAATACACAGCGGGTCGCCATCCGCTTCGCCTCGTACAGCCGCACGATGATGTCGCGGCCGCCAGCCATCCCGGTTGGCCCACCATTGTCCTCCGCGAGCTTGACGGCCTCGATCACCACGTTGGCCGCATCGAGCGCGAACAGCGACCGCTCGCCGGCCGCGCCAGGCAGCGCCATGACCGGGCAATTGAGATCGTAAGCCTCCTGGACGACCGGGCTGTCGGCCAGCCCCCCGTTCCACGCGTAGAAGGCGTAGGTGAAGCGCTGCACGCCCTTATCGGCGGTCATGTCTGGCGCCAGCGCGGCTTTGAGCAGCGTCAGGTTGATGCTGTTGCCGAGCACATTCAGCCCGTACTTGCTGTCGTTGAGAACGGCAAAACCGCGGCCCTCCTCGACCAACGCGGACCATTTGTGGTTCGAGACCTCGAAGCGGCTGGCGTCGTAAGGGCGGGAGCGGTGGTTCGGCCGGCGCACGTGACCGAACTGGATCTCGTGCAGCGCTTCGTCGGCGTGGATCGCCACGAGGAAGGCGACCTTCAGCAGCTTATGGCTTTCTTGCCAGTCCACGGCCGTGGCGAAGTCCACCCGCCGTGAATCGCGCCGGAGGGTGATCTCCTGGGTCATGGCTGAATCGTGCAACCGCCGGGCAACGCGCAACCGGGCCAGCAACGGTCCCTGGGCAACCACTTCTATCGTCGCGGGGGCGTCCAGCGCGACGGGGGTGTCGGCGACCATGCTGTCGATGTCCCAGGCATCGAACATGGCGGGCACGTCGCGGTACATCTTGAAGCTGTTGCACGGCCCGACCGCCAGCTCCTGCCCGGTCTCCTTGTCGAAGATGCTCGTGATCTCGCCCAGGTCGTTGAAGGTCAGGCGTAGCAGCTCGTTCTCCAGCGACCGTTCGGCCGCGCGCACGCCCGCCGCGGTCGGTTCACCCCACGCTGGTTCTGGGATGAGCCGCACGGTTGTCCAGCCACAGGCCGGCACGGCCACCTCGGCCAGCACGCAACCCTGCACGCGTTGGACGACCAGCGGCCGGCCCGCGGCATCAGTCGCGCCCGCGGCGCCTTCCGGCAAGGTCACCAGCGCCCGGCGACCCCACGACAAGGAGTTGAAGACGGTCAACCCGCCGGATATCGCGGTTGGAACGTGGCGCCCAGATGTCCCGTTCTCAGCGATGAGGGTCGCCGCGGCGGTCTGGGCCACCGCCTGGGCGGCCTCGAGCACGGCCGCGTGGCTGGCCTCAGCTTCCGCGTAGACCCGCTGGATGGAGGAGCCGGGCAGGATGTCGTGGAACTGCAGCAGCAGGACGGTCCGCCAGGCCTCTTCCAGCGCCTGCCGCGGGTAGGCGAACCCGGGCAAGGCCTGGGCCGCCGCGGCCCACAGCTCGGCCTCGCGCAAGGCGAGCTCGCTCCGCCGGTTGTTCTGCTTGGTGCGGGCCTGCGACGTATAGGTGCCGCGATGCGCCTGGAAGTAGAGCTCACCCACGTAGCGCGCGTCCGGGACGCCCCGCGCTTCCTGATCCCTGAAAAACTCCACCGGCGAGCAGAGGCGGGCGCGGGGCACGCCCTCCAGGTCCCGCGTCCGCCGCAAATACTCCAGGTGATCCCGCGTCGGCCCGCCGCCACCGTCACCATGCCCGAACGTCAGCAACATGGTGGCGATGCCATCCCGCTGCACACGCTCCCGCCAGCGCTGGATCAGAGCGCCCGGATGGGTGTGGCTGTTGTAGTCGTAAAAGAGGTGCGCCAGCACCTGGCTGCCGTCCAGCCCTTCCCAGGTGAAGGTGTTGTAGGGGAACGGATCACCGCCGTTGTAAGTCCAGGAAATCTTCTGGGTGGCAAAATAGCGGATGCCGCAGCCGCGCATGATCTGGGGCAGGGCCGCCGAGTAGCCGAAGACATCGGGCAACCACAGCAGCTCGCACTCCACGCCGAATTCCTCCCGGAAGAACCGCTTGCCGTACAGCAGTTGGCGGATCAGGCTCTCACCACCCGTGATGTTGGTGTCGGCTTCGACCCACATGCCGCCTTCCGGGATGAGCTGGCCCGCGGCCGCCGCGGCTTTGGCCCGCTCGTACAACTCGGGATAGCGCGCGGCGAGCATGGTGTAGAGATGCGGCTGGCTTTGCAGATACCGGTATTCGGGGTACTCGGCCATCAGCGCCAACTGATTGGCCACGGTGCGGCCAATCTTGCGCTCCGTCTCGGCAAGCGGCCAGAGCCAGGCCACATCCAGGTGCGCGTGGCCACAGGTGAAAAGGGTCGGCGCGGTGCTGCCGTTGGTGCACGCCAGCAGCGGCTGCAACCGCTCCCGGCCGGCGCGCACGGTCACCATCATTTCGTCGAAAGGCAGCTCGAAATCGACGAGGCGCGTGAAATCCCGCAGCCCCGCGTCGATCTCGGCCACGCGCAGCGAGTCCGCGTCGGCGTTGTCCCGCACGTGCCTGAGGGTCTCGACATCGAGCCAGAGCTGGTACGCGTCTTCGTTCCAGATGCCGAAGCTGCTCTCACCCACCACCGCCTGCGTCGGGCCGGGCTCGGGCACGGCAACGCGGCCCGGCGGGACTGGTCCCACGGTGTCAACCATCGGCCCATGCCCCGCGTATGCTTCTACCAGCACCTGGTAGCGCACGCCCGGCTCGCCAGCGGTGGCGAGGGTGATCTCGGTGTGCTCCTGGTCTTTGGCTCCGACTGCCCGGCCGTTGACGAAGACGAGGCTCTCGCCCCCCGCGTCCACCCGCAGCACGATCCGCTGGCCGGCCGCGGCCTCGGGCAGCACGAATTCGCCCTGGAACCAGCCATACTCCCACTTCCCGCCCCAGCGCGTGCCCGGCGGCATCGGGGTGAACGCGCGCGCCAGCGCCTGCTCCGCCGTGAGTTGCTCGGCCGTGACGAACCCGGCCAGGACAACGGCGCCGAGGGGTCGATAGAAATGGTGCGAGAGCTCGCGTCGCCAATGGTCCAGGCGGCGGCGCCATTCAGGGGTCAGAGTCATAGGGGCAATCCTCCCAGGATGGGATCTGTGCCACACGCACGCTGGAATCTCAATACGCGTCATTCCCGCGTACGCGGGAATCCACAACCCAGGACACTCGCATGCGCCAGTGTGACGCAGTACGCGCTATCCAGATACGAATCATGTCAGAAGCTCGGGCAGGTCGCTGCAAATAGCATCCACGCCCATTTTGCGCAGCGCGGCAATCTCCGCGGGCCGCTCCTCGTGCCAGATGACGATCCCCAGGCCAGCATGGCGCACACGCTGCACCCATTCTCGCGTGAGCAGGGTGTGAGGTTGCGGCGTGAGTGCCTCCCAACAGGGGTGTACATAGCTCGCGCCTACAGCCTGGGCGAGTTTCACCGGGTCCACGTTGGGCGCGCCGAACAACACCGAGGTCACGATGTCCGGCTCCAGCAGCCGGACCCCGGCCACCCAATCGGGCCGGAAGGAGCCGACGATGGCGCTGCGCCACAGCTCGTGCGCCCGGATGGCCGCAGTTACCTGGGGCACGGCCGCGCCCGCCTTCAGCTCGACATACATGCCCAGCCCCAGCTCCTGGCAGCAGGCGATGGCCTCCTCGAACGTGGGGATGCGCTCGCCGGTGATGGCGTTCCGAGGATCCCTGACCGTCAGCGCCTTCAGTTGCGCCAGGGTCAAGTCGCCCACCGCGCCGTGGCCGTCCGTACAATGCTCCACGACCAGATCATGAATCACCACCAGCGCGCCGTCGGATGAGACCTGCACGTCCAGCTCCACCATGTCGGCGTCCAGATCGGCCGCCTTGCGAAAAGCCGCGAGCGTGTTGTCGGGCGCGTGCCCCGACGCGCCGCGATGGCCGATGCGCAGGAACCGCAGCGCTTCAGGTGGGATCTCTTCGGCCAATCGCGCCACCCACCAGGCCACGCGCCCCGGGATCCACGCTTGCAGCGCGGGCCAGGGTACCAGCAGCTCTGCGGTGACGGGAAAGCGCCGCGCGAACCCCCACGCCGGGTCAAAGGCGCGGCGTTCCAGATAGGTATGCACCAGGCTGTTGGCAAAGGGTGTGCGGAGCGGCCCCAGTTGCTCGCGGAAAAGCGGCGTGACCCACACGCCCCCAGTCCCCGCCCGTCGGCCCGGCAACTTGCGCGGCCTCTGGTCCCGCCAGCGCTCGGCGTACCAGTCGGCGTGCGGCGCGAACGCGTGTTTGCCCGGCTCCGACAGCCCAACCAGTCGGTCCCCTTCCAGCGGCACGGCGGCGTTCCACGTCATGTCGTGGAAGCCGCCGTGCCAGCTCGCCTCCGCGCGCGCGACCCGGCCCTGGTCATCCACGAACACCCAGACGTGCTCCAGCTCGTAAAGATGCCCGATGTCCCAGTCCCACCAGATGGCGTACTCGATCGCCAGTGCGGCCGGCGGCTTTCCGGGCGGGGCCAGCTCGATGCGCCGCGGAAAGGAGGGCGAATCGTCGTCCGCGCGGAAGATCGTATAGCCGGCCGCCAAGGGCATGAACGGCTCATGCGCGTCGAAGCGGATGATCGGCGCATACCGGGCAGCCAGATCGCGCGCGGCGGGGTCCTGGCGCGTCCGAAGCAAAGATGCCAGGTCTGCCTGGGCAAGATCAACTTCCATACATAGAACCTCCAGCGCGGCCGGGCCGCGGCTCAACGCAAATCATCCAAAAAGGGGTTGTAGAGATAGTTTTGAGAAAGCTCACCTTCGATCGTCGCGAAGTGAGCGAACGCTTTGGCCGGGTCGAGGAGAAAATCGCCCCGCGTCAACGCCAGGCCGATCTCCTGATTGTAGCCCCACGGCGAGTTGGCTTTGTCCTCCCCCCAGTCGTCGCCGTCGAAACTGGCCGGCAACGCATGCCCGCGGTAGTCGAACGGCTGGTCGAACAGCCGGCCGGAGCCGATCTCCGCGCGGTGCTGCCAGAGCGTGTCATAGATCGACACGAGTCGATAGAGCACGTTGTCGGCCGCGATCCCCGCTGGCGTTTCTGCCTGCCCCGCCGCAGAATCGCTCACCTTGTAAACAATTGTGCCAGGAGCGAGGGCCTGGGGCACGCCGTAGATGCCGTGGCCGTAGGTCTCCACCCACACCACAGGATGGCTACCTTCCAGCGTGACCTTGCCCCGCACCTTCAACGCGCCGCGCGCCACCGCGTCATCGACGCTGTACAGATAGATGTGACTGTGGGCCAACGTCAACAGCGCCACGGGGCGGCCATAGGCGGTATGATCCCTGGCCACTACCACTTCGAGCGACTCCATGTCGTTCTCGTGACAGCCATCGCTTTCCGCACACGGCTCAGCGGTATAGTCGCGCGGATGGAACAGGGAGTAGAAGAGAAACCAGTGGCTGTCCGTCTCGATCAAGGAGTAGTAGACATGGGCCGCCAAATCGCCCGCGGGCAGATTCGGCCAGTTGTTGTCGCCGACCCAGTCGCCATCGAAGTCCACCGCTGTGATGTAGTCCTGGTCGGAGGCCGCGCCCTGCCGAATGATCGGCGCGTAGTACCGCGCCAGGGCCGCGTACGAGGCGGGCGGCTCAGGCGTGCCCGCGGGTGCCGGCGCAGGGGTCGGCGCGGCGCAGCCTGCCGATATCAACACAGCCACCAGCGCGACAACAGCCACCAGGCGCGCGCGCTGCAGCAACGGGTGGCTCAGACGCCTACCCATACGGGGACACCGTCGCCCTCGTCGGGCATCCAGGGGAACACGAGACCCAAAACGGCTACCTGCATCCGCGGGGTTCACGCCATGCGATGATATCAAGACAGCCTCCTCGAATAAAGGGCGTAATCAGCGAAAATAGGACTGGCAGTCCTCGCAGGACTGCCAGTCCTAGGGAAATTTATCCTTGAACGTTTTCTCAGCGCCAAAGCAGCGACTGCTCAGTCTCGGGATCGAAGAACTGTGCCTTCTCCATGTTGAACTTGAGCCGCACCGGATCTCCCAACCGCAGCCCCAGGCCGGGATTGACGAGGACATTCACGTGTGACTGGCCGATCTGGACGTCGATCAGGTCATCGCGGCCGAGGGGCTCGACCACGTAGACTTCGCCCGCCACGACCGTGTCCGCCTCCCCACCGGGCTCCCCGAGCACAATGGACAGATCCTCGGGGCGGATGCCCAGCGTCACCTTTGGTTTGCCGGCCGCCCGGGCGCCACGCTCGGCCGGCACGGCCACGTCCAGGCCGAGGCAACGCGCGCGCAACTCGCCATTCGCCTGGGTGACCTCGACATCCAGGAAGTTCATCGGCGGATTGCCGACAAACCCGGCGACGAACAACGTCGCCGGTCGGTCATACAACTCATCGGGCGGGCAATAAGCCTCCAACAGCCCGTCGCGCATGACCGCAATCCGATCCGCCATGGTCATGGCCTCCACCTGGTCGTGGGTCACGTAGATCGAGGTGATGCCCAGGTTTACCTGGAGGCGTTTGATCTCGGCGCGCATAGACAGGCGCAGCCGCGCATCCAGGTTGGAGAGCGGTTCATCGAACAGGAGCAACTCGGGCTGCTTGGTCAGGGCGCGGCCCAAGGCCACGCGTTGCTGTTGTCCGCCGGAAAGTTGGCCCGGTTTGCGGTCCATCAAATGCCCGATCCCCATCATCTCGGCGACCTGCTGGGCACGTTCCCGGCGCTCTTTGGCCGGCACCCTCTTGAGTTTCATCGGGAAAACGAGATTCTCAAAGACGGTCATGTGCGGGTAAAGCGCATAGCTTTGAAATACCATGCCCACGTTGCGGTTCTTCGGCGGGACGCGGTTCATCACCCGCTCGCCAAACCTGATCACGCCGGCCGTCGGCTTGTAGATGCCGGCCACCATGAGCAGCGTTGTCGTCTTGCCGCACCCGGAGGGTCCGAGCAAGGCAACAAACTCGCCATCTTTGACCTCGATGTTGACGTCCCGGGCGCCGTAGACCGCGCCCCAGCGCTTGGTCAGATTCTCTAACTTGAGTTTCATGGTGGATCTCTCCTACGTACCGCCCTTGCTGCCGCCGGCGAAAATGCTGAGCAGGTATTCCTGAGTAAAGATGAAAAAGATCATCACGGGGATCAACTGGAACAGGCCCACCGCGGCGATCTGACTGTAGTTGACCGGCGCCGTATCGCTCATCAAGCTCCGCAGGTAGGCGGCGATGGTACTCTTCTCCTGATCGGTGATGTAGGTGTACGGGATCAGGAATTCATTCCACCCTGAGATAAACGAGAAGATCGCCAGCGCTGCGATCCCCGGCTTGATCTGGGGCATGATGATCTGCCACCAGACGCGCAGGCGCGTACAGCCATCGATCAGAGCAGCGCGTTCCATGTCCCAGGAGATGTTGTCGAAGAAGCCTTTCATCAACCATACGCCCAGCGGCAATTGGAGGGCCAGCATCACCAGGATGACACCGCCGACGGTGTCATACCCAAACCCGCCGATGACGGGGATCCCACGCCCAAGGATGGGAACGCGGGTGATCCAGCGCAACACAAAGTAGATCGAGATCAGCAACGTGACGCTGGGAAAGGCGTGCAAGATCAGGGTGGTGCCGAGAAACGCCTTACGGCCGGGGAAACTGATACGCGAGAGCGCGTAGCCGGCGAGCGCCGAGACCAACACAACGCCAATCGTCAGGCCGACCGCCAGGGTGAACGAGTTCAGCGTCACCTTCCAGATGTTCGGGTCTTCCCACAAGAATGCCCAGTTCTCGAGCGTCAAGCCGCCGACACGCCCCGCGGAATCCACTGGAACCAGTCCGTAAGTGCGTTGTGAGAAAGTGGAGATGATGATCCAGACATATCCCATCAGGATGGGTACCGTCAGGACGGCCATCACCAGCAAGGGTAGCACCGCTCGCCAACGGCTGCCCACGCCCATTCTATCGTCCATGATTGTCTCCTCAGAGCGCCTCGATCCTGGGCTCTTGCACCAGCTCGTTGAACCGGAAGTAGCGCATGTAGACGATCGCCATCAGGATGCCGATCACCACCAGGACGGCCGCGAGCGCCGAGCCGAAGCCCCATTGAAAATTGCCCCAGTAGTTGTTGAGCGCTCGATGGTAGGCCCACAACGACCAGACCTCTGTGCCAAACTGCCCGTCGGTGAGAAGCAGAATCTGTTCGAAGGAGGTGAACAGAGAAAGGGTCTGGTAGGTGGTCACGAAGAGCAACGGCCAGCGGATCATCGGAAGAATCACGTAGCGAATTCGTTGCCAAAGCGAACAGCCGTCCACCAGGGCCGCGATCATGTAGTCGCGTGGGATCGACTCGATGGCGGATGTGAAGATGATCATGCCGAAAGAGGCGCCGATGAAGCCATTGCTTGCAATGACGAAAGCCCAGGGTTGAGCCGGCAACCAGTTCGTGGCCTTGACACCGAGCGGCCCCAACAGATGCTGGTTGAGGATGCCATAAGGGGCATCCGCGGCGATGTACTTCCACACCATCACGTAAACCACCGATGGCGTGAGCCGCGGCAGCAGCCACAACGCGCGAAAGAGAAAACCGGTGCGCCTGGGCACGTGCGTGCTGAGCAGGGCAATCACCAGCCCCATGCCCACGTTGAACAATGACAGCGTCAACACGACGTACTTGATCGTGTTCCACAAGATCGGTCCGCTGCTGGGGTGCACGAGGATCTTGCGATAGTTTTCCAGTTGAACCCAGGCCCAATTCTGGAAACCCGTCGAGCTGCTCATGTCGGTGAGCGAGAAGGCGATGATGATGACCACCGGGATGAAGAAAAACGCCACCACCAAAAAGCCAGCCGGCCCCATAAACAGCAGCGGACCGAGGGCACTACGGAACGAATCGCCGAACGATCCCTGCGCACGTTGGGCTGTCACCGGATCCCGAACCGGTCGTTGCGTCATAGCCATGATCCAACCTCACTGCGATACCAGCCAGACCTCGCCACCCTCGTTCTGAGGATGGCGAGGTCCGTGCCTTTGTCATCCAGGAGAAACAAACAGAGGAACTGTTGCCTCCACGCGACCCTTATTCGACGATCACAGCATCACCGAGTTCGGTCTGCAGTGTCTGGATCGCCCCTTGAGCAGCGTCGGCCGGCGACATCTCGCCACTCTCCGCCTTCACCAGGAAATCCCACACGATATCGTAGTATGGGCCGTACATCACGTGATTCGGCTGGTAGAAGTTGTAGTCCAACATGTACAGGGTGTCAGACAGGAGGCGGTCGTTCTTGTAGTCAGGATAGTTAGCCTGGGACTTCAGCAAGCCCAGGTGTGTGCTGTCCACTGCGTGCAAGGTGTTGATCTCGGGCGTCGTCGTCTTGGCCAACAAGGCACATGCGGCGTCCTGATTCTTCTTGCCCGTCGCCTTCTCGGAGGTGATCATGTAGACCAGAGGATGTGAGAGGGTCACACCCGGCTTGCCCTTGATGCCCGAAGGCTGCAAGGCATAGCCGACGAAGCCGAACAGGTAGTCCTGTCCACCCAGATCCTTGACATAGTTGGCCGCCCAGTCGGCCCACTGCCAGATACCACCGTTCCAGAATAGGATCTGCCCGTGGCTGACGGCATCGTGCCAGATGCTCCAGTCGGTGCCGATGAAGTTCTCGGGCGTGATGCCTTCGGTAACGACCCGGCGTTGGAACGCGTACCACTTCTCCAGGGCGTCCTTGACCACGACCAACTTGTCCTGGCCGGGATCGTAGAGGCGGCCGCCGTAGGCCGCATAGTACTGCAGGTAGTCGCCACCCTTGCTGGGCCGATGCCAGTAGCCCTTGCCGGCTTCCACAACGCCCTTTTCAATCGCTTGCTTGGCGGTGGCGATCATGTCGTCCAGGGTGAACTCGCCCTTCTTGATGCGATCAGGCAAGGACGCGATCTCATCGTCTGACCAGCCCAACTCCTTGAGCCTGGTCTTGTTGTAGAACATGGGGCGCGCCTCAGTGTCCTGCGGCACGGCCCAGATCTTGCCCTTCCAGGTACCAGAGTCCCACAGGCTATCGATCACGTCGTTGAACTCGGGGTACCTGGCCTTGCAGGCACTAAAGTCGATGATGTAGCCCGCATTGCCCCACACAGGGACGTCTTCATGGCCGGAAAGCACGATGTCCGGGGCATTGCCGGCATCCGCGGCCAGGGTGAATTTCTTCTTGTAGTCCCCCCAGCCCGCGTCATCCCGCACGCCGGTGACATTCAGCTTGTAATCGGTCACCTGCTCGGCGGCCTTGACCGGACCATCAGCCCGCCAGTGCTCCACCTCATTTGCCTCAGCCCAGACCGTCAGGTCGATCGCCGCGGGCGCGGCTGGCGGCGCGGCGGTGGCCGCCGGGGCCGCGGGGGGCTGGGTGGGCGCCGGCG
>MNXL01000152.1 GCA_001871755.1 Anaerolineae bacterium CG2_30_64_16 | reverse complement strand
GGGCGGTCTGCTTCTACTACGACGGCCACAACCGGCTCAAGGGCAAGACCTACCAAAGCAACATCAGCAGCCCCACCACCTATGCCTGCCCTGGCGATCCGGGCAGCTACGCGTTCGCCTACAGCTACGACAACACCGGGGGCGGCAATGCCGGGTTGGGCCGGCGCACGGGCATGAGCGACGGTTCCGGCAGCACAAGCTGGGTCTACGATGCCCGGGGCCGCGTCACCCAGGAAACCCAGACCATCACCGGGAGCGGCACTTTCGTCACCGGCTGGAGTTACGACTCGGCCGACCGGCCCCTGCGCCTGACCTACCCGGACAACGAAGTGGTCGCTTACACCTACAACCCGCGCGGATTGCTCAAGACCGTGGTGGGCAGCGCCACCTACGTGGGGAATACCTTCTACAACGCCCTGGGGCAGGTGACCGGCCGCTACCTGGGCAGCCCGACGGGCGTGGTGCGCCAGACGTACAGCTTCACCGCGGCCGAGAACTTCCGCCTGACCGCGTTGCAGAGCGGTACCAGTCCCAACTACAACAACCGCCAGAACCTTAGCTATACCTATGACGACGCTGGCAACGTCCTGACCATCACCGACGCGGCGGCCTACGGCGGCAGTCAGACCCAGAGCTTCAGCTACGATGCCTTGAACCGGCTGGTGACGGCCAGCGCCTCCGGCGGCAGCGACGGGCTGTACAACGAGGCCTACGCCTACACCCCCAACGGCAACCTGACCAGCAAAGCCGGCGCAGCCTACACCTACGGCGACCCGGCGCACGTCCACGCGGCCACCCATGTCGGCGGCGCGCCGCGCGCGTGCTACGACGCCAACGGCAACCAGACCGTGCGGCTGGTGGGCGGCCAGCTGCACGTGTTGACCTACGACGCGGAGAACCGGCTCACGGGGGTCAGTGAACGGTCGAGCCTCAGTGCCACGATTACCCGCAGCGGGACGAGCGTCCTCCTCTCTTGGGCGGCGGTGAGCGGCGCCACCAGCTACGAAGTGTGGCGGGCGACGACCCCCTACTTCACCCCCGGCGAGAGCGGCGCGGTCAAAGTCACGACCACGACCGGTACCAGCTACAGCGACCCCGGTCGTGTCGGCGATCCGAGCACCAACTACTACTACCTGATTCTGGCGACCGCGAGCAACTGCCTGGTGGGGGTGAGTCAACGCCTGGGTGAGTTCGACTTTGCGCTCGTGCCCGGCGCGCTGGCTGGCGTGGCGGCCGTGCGGGCCATTGAGGCTCAGGCTGAGGCTCAGGCTGGGACGCTCAACCTTAACCTCAACCTTGACCTCGTCGACACCCCGCTCGCCAGCTTCCAGTACGACGCCGACGGCCGCCGCGTCCAGGCGACGGTGGATGGCGTGACGACAGTCTACCCCTTTGAGCACTACGAGGTGGAGAGCCCCACGGTGCGCAAGTACTACGCCAGCGGCGGGCAGCGCGTGGCCGTGCAGACGGACGGCGCACGCTCGTACCTGCTGACCGATCACCTTGGCTCGACCAGCGTAAGCGTCGATGCCAGCGGCGCGAAGACCGGCGCCACGGCCTTCCGGCCCTATGGCGCGACGCGCTACGTGCAAGGCGCGCTGCCGACGGATCGGCTTTTTACGGGGCAACCACGTTATGGTACACTGGGGCTGGATTACTTTGGGGCAAGGTGGTATGACAACGCGCTGGGACGGTGGAGCAGCCCAGATCCGCTTATCCCTGATCCCGGCGATCCGCAAAGTCTTAACAGGTACAGCTTTGCAAGCAATAACCCTGTCCGGTACGTCGATCGCAACGGGCACTGCGGGCCGCTGACCCCTGTGTGCCTGGCCTTGTTGTTCGGCGGGATGGCGTTGCTGCTGCAGGGCGATAGTCCCGATCTAAATGTCACACCGGAGGATGTCGCTTCACAACAATTGGGTGGCGCACTGTTTGTGGCAGGTGCCGCGCTCACGGTCGGCAGTGCTGCAGCAGGTCTCGGCACGGAGGCGACTACCGGAGCCTGTGCCGATGGCGATTGCACAAATGAAGTGACAGGTTCCGCCCAGCGCGTTGACAAACTGCTGAAGGGTGACCCAGGTTACAATGTATCGCCCGAGTCATGGTACAGCAAGTACGATCGAATCGGAAGGGCGGCCACCTCTGTTACCGACAAGAGGGCGATCAGTGATGTCTTGGGTGAGTTCGAAGGCAGGGGTAACAAAATCACGGTAACGCCACAACAAGCAGCCAAGCTTGAGGAAGCGCTTGGGCTTGACCCGGGATCTCTAGCCAATGGTTTCCGTCTATCCAAGGTCGCAGACATTGCAGGGAGAAACCCAGCCTCACCGGTAGTAGGAAATGACTATTTCCTCGGCCCTGGGTCAGGCTTGCCTGGAGGAGGGCCGGAATTGATCATCACGCAGCTCCCTACTCAGATTGAGAGCGGCATTGAGCAGATCATAGTCATAGTGGGAGGTGGATGAAGATGACCACTGAATTGCGGTATCCAAACAACTATGTGGGTGCCATTGTGGACGGTCAGGTCAGGATCAAGCATGTCACTCCGGAGTTGGCTTCCATACTGGGGGCCCTAGGAGCACGCGAACAGCAGGTCGCTCACGAGAGCGTCTGGGTTCTCGATACAACGAGTGACCAAGCGCTTGCGACCCTTCTCAGTCAGCTGCGGGACTTGGGGGTGTTATTCGCGGACCAACCCAGCGGTTGGCCCCCCGCGGCTGTCTTAGAGGAATTACGGGACAGCGGATATGTGCAAGGTAGATTTCAGACAGTGACTTGGCGAGGACCAGGACAATGGGTAGTGACACTTAAGTGATCAGTGTAGAAGCTGGCAAAGAGCGCTGGCTCTACTCTGCTTGGCATTGACGTCGGCGGCCGACGCATTGCTCTGCGCGAGGGGCCGACGGTCTCGTACCTGCTCGCCGACCACCTCGGCAGCACGCGGGCGGTCGATACCGGCGTCGGCCTGCCCACCCAGCACTACACGCCCTGGGGCGAGATCGCCGCGGGCGGAGCCAACACCCTACCAACCGAATACACCTACACCGGTCAGCGCGAGGCCAGCGCGACCGACGGGGTCCGGCTGCTGGACTACGCTTCGACCTGACCAGCCTGGCGGCGGGCGCGGTGGTGCAATCGGCCCCCCTGGACCTCTGTGTGACCGCCAGGGACAGCAGCGGCAACTCCCTGAAACTGGACGCCTACCCACTGCTGCGCACCTGGGCCGAGAGCGATGTCACCTGGAATGCGCCGTGGAGCAGTCCGGGGGCCAACGCGGTGGGGGTGGACCGGGCCGGGGAGATCGCGGCCAGTGCCGTCCTCACCCCCGCAGACGTGGGCCACTGCATCACGCTGGACGTGACGGCACTGGCGCAAAGCTGGATCAACGATCCGGCCGCCAACTGGGGACTGATCCTGCGCTCGACAGACATCCCAACCGGCGGCATCGGCGGCTACCAATTCGCCACCTCAGAGCACTGGGACGTGGCCCAACGGCCGCAACTGACCGTGATCGTGGATGCGAACGCCACGCTCACGCCGACCGCCACACCGCCGGCCGGCCCGACTGCCACCCTCACCGCCACGCCCGCCGGCGCGGCGGACTACGCCACCACGGAGTTGGGGGATGCCTGGGACTTCAATGAAGGGGACCAGGAGAACATCAGTTACTGGTCTGCCGGCATCACCAGCCACGCGGTCTCGGGCGGCGCCCTGAATCTGACCACCACCGCCGCCAGCTCCCCGTACTTCTGGTGGAACGGCCTGAACATCGCCACCGCCACGTATCACCGGCTCAAGATCCGGCTCCAGGCGGGCAGCGGCACGGCCCTGAAGGTGCACGTGCACACGTACACCCCCACCGGCGCCTACATCGGCTACTGCTACGCCGGACAGGCGGCGGCCGGCCAATGGGTGCTGCTGGAGCAAGAGCTGGCGGGGCGCAGTTGTTGGACCGGGGGCGCCGTCGGCCGGCTGCGCATCGGGTTCGACCAGGTGGATCGGACGATCCAGATCGACGATGTGCGGGTGGAGAACAGCGCTGTGGCGCAGGGCCTGCGCAAGGTGCGCGGGCTCGCCGCCCTATCGCCGGCCAGCATCCGGCCAGCCGCAGCCCCCAACCCCACCCGCTTCGCCCACGCCGAGTACTTCGCCACTGACCCCGGCTGGCCGCACCCCGGCGGCACGGCGACGGTCGAGAACAGCGTGCTGCGATTGGAGCCGGAATATGGCTATCCTGGGAATACGGTGCTGAGCGTGGCGCCCTGGCGGATGACCACCGGCCACCTGAAGGGCCGCGGGCAAGCCGTGAGCAGTGCGGACCCGGCCTACTGGCAGAACGCCCAAATCGTCTTCGACTACCAGGATGTGAACAACTACAAGTTTGCTGGCCTGCGCGTCGGGGGTGGCCGCTGGGTGATCGGTGCGGTGGCGGATGGGGTGGAGACCATCCTGGCAGACTCCACCGTGGCCCCACCCCAGGCCGACACCTGGTACCAGTTGGACCTGGTGGTGGCGCATGACCGGGTGACCCTGTACGGCGCTGGCCAGGAGCGGGTCAGTTGGCAGCCGGCCGGCGCCCACCGGCTCACCGGCGGCCAGGTCGGCCTGATGGCGAAGCAGGGCATTGCCGAGTTCCAGGAGCTGGAGCTGTGGGACGTCGGCCGCGTCACCAAGACCTATGCGGTGGGTGGCCAAAAGATCGCGCTCAGACGGGACAATGTGCTATACTACGTCTACAGCGATCACCTGGGCAGCACGACCCTCTTAACAAACGAACAGGGCCAGGAGGCGCCCGGCACACGACTGCGCTACTACCCTTACGGCGCACCGCGACCCGCCGACCAGGCAGCCACCCACAACGCGTTCGCGCTGGATTACACCGCGGCCACCTTCACGGGTCAGCGCCGCGAGGTCAGCACGGGGTTGATGTACTACGGCGCGAGATTCTACGACCCCGCGTTGGGGCGGTTCCTTTCGCCGGATAGCATCGTGCCGCAGCCGGGGAATCCGCAGAGTTTGAACAGGTACTCCTACACCCTGAACAATCCGCTCAGGTACACAGATCCGACGGGACATTGGGGTTTCGATGTGCATCTGGGTCTGACTTATAAGGCGGTATTCAGTCGGGCATTAGCGTTGTCAATACAACAGGGTAAGAACCCTGTTGAGGCTCTCTCCGTTGCCGGTGACCTCGCCGGCAGTATTGCCAGGGCGGATGCTTATGTGGATATTGCTCCTATAGAGCACATAGGTTCTCTGGACAAAGCATACGAGAACGCCAAGCGGTGGGCGCAGACGCCCAACTCCGAGCTGGGCGGGCAAACACCGGAGGAATACTACCACTATCCCACCCGCGATGAAGCCACGGCCCGACTTACGGCCGCGATTCTGGGCAAAGACCCCACCGCTTTCGGACAGGCGTTGCACGGTTTCCAGGACTACTTCTCGCACACGTTGAATGGGTTCACGGCCGGTCCGGGCAACATCGAAGCCCTCACCTCGCGTTGTCCCGAGTGCCTGAAACAGGGAGTGCCCATCGCAGAACTGATCAAGAGGGCGCGCCAGGACGGCCATAGCGACAGCGTGTGGGCCGATTTCCCCGGCGCCCCGCACTTCGCCGAGATGCAGGCCGGCACACAGTATTGGAT
>MNXL01000252.1:469-5506 GCA_001871755.1 Anaerolineae bacterium CG2_30_64_16 | reverse complement strand
CACAGGTCCGGCACGGCCAGGATGCCCACGACCGTCATTTCCGTGGGCATGCTGTCGCGAAAGTTGACCGGCCGGCCCACCTGTCCGCCCACGCGCAGCCCGCGGTTCGTCGCCATCGGCTGCGACAGGATGATTTCGTTCGTGTGCGGCCGGGGCAGCCGGCCCTCGGCCAGCTTCAGCCCATACAGGTCCATCAGGTATTGCAGGTCCGCCTCCGACACGCCGTACACGAACAGCGCGCGGTCGCTGAACGGCGGCACGATGATCGACATGCCCAGCTCGCGGACCGGGATCGTGCGGGCGACCGCGGGGTGCGTCTTGATGGCCGCCACCACGCCCGGATCGAGCGCCTGGTTCAGCGTGGGCGAAACCAGGCTTAACGCGGCCCAGTGGTTGGCGAACTCGCGCTGCACGTCGATCATGGGCGATAGGAAGAACGCGGGGAACGCGACGCCCAGCACCATCAGAGTCATCGCGACGATCAGGGCCGCGCCCCGCCGCGGGTACCGCAGGTAGAACACCCAGGCCGCCAGCGGCTTCGGCAGCGAGCGCGGCGCGCTGTTTGTCACCCCGCGGCGCCGCGCGTGGCGCCACCCTATGCCACCA
Organism: Anaerolineae bacterium CG2_30_64_16; assembly: GCA_001871755.1. Classification (GTDB taxonomy): domain Bacteria; phylum Chloroflexota; class Anaerolineae; order CG2-30-64-16; family CG2-30-64-16; genus CG2-30-64-16. The sequence continues at coordinate 4,900 of MNXL01000252.1, read as the reverse complement.
GGCGGTGCGCCCTCCGCGCTCAGCTTGCCGCGCTCAATGATCGCCACCGGGTCCAGCCGCACGAACACGTGGCGGATGCTCCAGGCCGCCAGCCCGACCACGACGAGCAGGATGGGCAGGACGAACCAGAAAGGCGCGAGGCCGGCGGCGTTAAGTTCCATGCCGCGCGGCCGGAACAGGTTCGCGTCAAGTAGCGCGAGGATGATGCGGCCCAGGATCAGGCCCACAACCCAGCCGGCGCCCGCGGTGACTGCGGTTTCCAGCACCACGCCGCCGCTCAATCGGCGCCGGCTGTAGCCGATGGCGTGCAGCAGGCCGAATTCGGGTAGGCGTTGCGTCATCGCAATCTGGTTGACCACGCCGATGACCAGGGCCACGATCGCAGCCACCAGCACGTCGACCGCGCCGAAGATCAGGTAGCCCATGCGGCGCAGCCCGCCGACAAGCTGCTGCACCCGGCCGTAGGTTTGTACGTTCAGGCTGGCCGACCAACTTGGGCTTTCCAGGAAGGCATCCACCGCGACCTTGCGTCCGGGCTGCGCCACGACAATCAGGCCCACCGGCTGGCCCGCGTACGGTTCGGAGTTGTCGAGGAACTCAAAGGAGGCCAGCCCCAGCCGGCTGTTCGCCGCGCCCGGCTTACCCGTCAGGATGCCCACCAGCACCAGGTCCTGCAGCCGGTTGGCCGTGCAGCAGCTCTGCCGGTTGCGCGCCTGCTCGATGGTGTCGCCCAGGCGCAGCCCGAGCGCGAGCGCGACCTCCTCCGACAGCATGAATTCGCCCGCGCGCGGTTGGAGCAGTCGCCCCTCCTTAAGTTGCACGTTGCTGAGGTCCATCAGGTATTGGACTTCGGTCTCCGGCACGCCCAGAACGTTGAACGACTCGTAGCCCGCGAGCGACGGCACGCTGAGGAACAGCGACTTCACGGGGATAGTCCGGGCCACATCGGGATGCACGCGCACCTGCGCGATGGCGTTGGGGTCGAGCGAGCCGTCCAGCGGCGACACCACGCTGAAGTGCGTCAGAAAGCTCTTGGTGACCGAGGTGTAGTCGAGAAACGCGTTCAGCAGCCCGACGATGAGGTAGATCCCCAGCGTTACGAACGCGATGAGGCCCGACAGCAGCAAAGTGCGGGATTTGTGGCGGAGGTAATAAGTAACAGGTGAGTAAGCGTTTTGGGCCATGCTGCCTCCTTGTGCGATACCTATGAGGACGACGTCCCCGAGATCGGCAGTCCGGCGTCAGCCCGAGCGGCTGCGCGGCGCTGTACGACACGTTTCAACAACCGGGGCAAGACGCGCATCGCGAGCATCAGGAGCACCGCGCCTGCCACAATGAAGACGCGTCCCTCGACTGAGACAACCTTGAGCGGAAGTTCCTGCACCGCGCCCACCAGCCAGCGGATTTGAAACACGAGGCCTTGCACGATGAGCGCAACTGCAATAATAACATAAATCCACAAAAACCAACCATAGCGATTTTGTCGCTGACCCCGCACCAGGTTCTTAAGCATCTGCCACGCGTTCGAGCGCACGTTCCACACCTTCAGCAGCGTGCACATGATGAAGTAGCCGTCCGTGGGCATCAGCGGCCACAGGTTGTTCAGGATCATGAACAAGTTCGCGAACGCGATCTTCAGCAAGAACTGGTCTGCCAGTTCGGACACGAAGCCCAGTTGGCGCACGAGCAGGATGGCCCCCGCAATGGTGGCGTTTATCCACGAGCCTGCCAGCCACAGCTTGATGCGGTCCCTGGGCTTGAGGGTGTACACGCCGGTGATCTCGACATAAAAGAACAGGTATACCCCCAGGTACAGCGCGATGGCGAATTTGCGCGGGGTCAGTCCCAGGCGCAAGCCCACGAGACAGTGAGCCAGTTCGTGGCACAGCGAGCTCAGCGTCATGGAGAGGCCCAGGATCACGAACCCGAGCGCATAGGAGCTGCCGATCTGCAGCGCGCGCGGGGCGAAGAGCACATCCAGCGGCGTGGTGAGCAGGCCCGCCAGGATGACGACCAGGCTGAGCCAGATCGCGGGCCGGAAGAGCAGGTTGACGAGCGGCCGCAGCCGGCTCAGGCTGATCAGGTTGACTTGCAGCAGGCGGATGGACAACTGCTTGAACTCGCCCTGCGTGATGCGGCTGGGCGGCGGGTCCACGATCAGCCCGGCCTCCGACAGCGACGTGTAAAGCTGCTGCACGGCGACGTCCTGCCGCAGCTCGCGCCGCGCGTAGTCCCTGATTTCGGCCAGCGACTGCCGGCCGTCGAACTGCCGCGCCAGCACCAGGGTAGTCTTGAACCGGTTCTCCGGTACGGTGATATAGCGGTCCGCGGTCAGGCTGCCGATCACGTACTGGTTGCCGCCCGGCTTCTCGAACAGCACCCACGACTGGATGTCAGCGTACGCGCGCGGCCGCACGTCATCCAGCGAGGCGACAGGCGCCTGGGCCACACTCTCCATTGTGCCGTCCACGATCCTTCCCCAACCGCCAACCGGCGTGCATGGCAAGACCGGCACGCCACCACCCGGGACCAAAGACCCTAAGCGCCACGAAGCCCTTGAAGTCGCCTTGGTGCAGCTTCGTCCCTTCGTGTCTTGGTGGTGAAGCACCCCTCCAGCCCTCCTTACGCGGTCACGCGCTTGCAAATCCGCTTGCTCATCAGGGCCGTCACATTCCGGGTCAGCGTCTTCCACTGCGCCGGATCGGTTTGCACCTGGCTCAGCGCCAGCAGCGCGGACTCCGCCGTCGCCTGGTTCATCGCGCAGATGTGGTCGGGCACCTGGTCAATCGTCCCGGTTTCGATGAACGGTGAGCCGAAACACACGTGGCAGAACCCGCGCGCCCAACAGTCGCGGCACTTGCTCAGGTTGGCCTTCGCGTTGTCTCGCAGCCGCTCCTGCACGGCCATAAACCGCTCGCTGGTGAACACGTCCTCGTCCGCCACGTTGCCCATGCGGTACGCCTCATCGAACAAGATGTAGCACGGGTACAGGTCGCCGGTCGCGGACACGGCCAGGATCGAAAGCCCCGCGCCGCACAGGTAGGGCACCTCGCGGCGGCTGACGATCACCGGCAGGCTCTGGAAGATGGCCGACATGTACTTCGGATGGTCGGTCAGCCACGATTCGACCAAGTGGGCTGCCGCGCTGCGAAAAATGTCCTCCTTGACCACCTGCGGCCGCCAGCACAGCGGGTGGTCCGGCTCGATCATGGCTGGTGCCAGGTGGATGTCGTCGATGCCGAACTCGCGGTCGAAGAACGCGATCAGATTTTCCATCGTGTACCCGGCCGTGTAGTGCAGCGACGTGTACGTCGCCTCGATCTTCGAAGGCTCCTGGCCGCCGGTCAGCGACTGGATGCAGCGAATGTTGCGGGCGATCTGCGCGAACGTGCCATCGCCGTGGGGCGTGATGCGCAGCGCGTCGTTGATGTCGGGCGGCCCGTCCAGGCTGACCGTGACGACCAGTTGGTAGCGCTGGATCAGTTCTTCCATCTGCCGGGTCAGGACGAAGCCGTTCGTGACCAGGCCCCAGTCGGGCAGGCGGGGCAGCGCGCCCTCTCGGTGCAACGCCAGCAGCCGCTCACACGCGACGCGAATCGCCTCCGGATTCAGGCTGGGCTCGCCGCCGAAGAACATGACGAACGTCACGTTCGGGTAACGCGCGAACACCCGGTCGATGGCCAGGGCCGCGGTCTCGGGCCGCATCATCTTGCGCGACTGGCCGTACGCGCCGCCGTCCGCGTAGCAGTAGCGACAGCGCATGTTGCAATCGTTGCTGATGTTGATGATCAGCTTTTCCAGCCCGTCGCTCTGCATTTTGAGCGGCCGCGTGGCCGGCTGGGCCGCAGTGATCTGCTGAAGGCGCGCGACGAACTTCTCGACTTCGGCCGCGGGTAGGTTGTGTTTCTGCGCCACATCTGCCACCTCCAGGCCGGCCTGGAAGTCCCTGAAGACAGACGCGGTCCGCTCGTTGATGCGGAAGAGGGTGTAAGTGGGCGGATGAAACGCGGCGCAGCCCAGGCCGGCCGCGGACATCACGTGCAGCTCGGGGAGCGCGGCCCCGCAGGCGCGTTCGTCGACGTGTGTCATCGTCTTCATGCCTCCATTGGAACAGGCAAGCGAGGCCGGAACCGCAGCTACGCGTCAGCGTTCAGCAGCCGCAGTAGCCCCCGCCGCAGTACGCCTGGCCACAGCCGCACGCGAAACCGTCACAGTTGGGCGCGAGGGCTTCCTCCAAGATCTCCAAATCCGCGAACTCAACTACCTCCAGCGCCAGTTGCTCGTTCATAGTCACCTTCTCGCGTTGGTAATTTATGTTAAGTCGAGAGACTGCCGTCTCGCTTCCCTGCCACCGAACCAGTTGCGCGCCGCGGCTTCCCCGTCTATCCCACGGGAGCGAGATAGGAAAGAGAGACCGCGCGTCCGGCTACG
>MNXL01000252.1:0-441 GCA_001871755.1 Anaerolineae bacterium CG2_30_64_16 | reverse complement strand
CCGCAGAACCCGCCGCCACAATCTGGCGCCAACGCTTCCTCCAAGATCTCCAGGTCTTTGAACTCAATCACCTCCAGCGCCAATTGCTCGTCCATAGTCACCTCCTTATGTTGAACCCTAGGCTGAGCCAAGAGACTGCGGTCTCTCTTTCCTGCTATCTCACCACCACAGCGCGGGCGCCTGGTGCGTAATTCATCCGACGAACGCCTCCGGTGCGATCCTACGCAGGTCGCGCCAGCTCCGAGCGCCGTGCCGCGCCTGGTAATCTATGATCAGCTTATGGCCCAGGAAGCGTCCCACGCCCTGCGGGAATCCGTCGGTCGTGCGGCCGCGCATGGGCCAGAGTCGGTCGATCAGGTCCGGGGGCGCCTCGCGGAGCGCCGGCTTCACGCCCTGCCACAAGTACCCCGCGTTGTGCTGACACCAGCACAGCGCTCGCCT
>MNXL01000083.1 GCA_001871755.1 Anaerolineae bacterium CG2_30_64_16 | reverse complement strand
TGCGTCAGTCGGCAGGCAAACTGGCTACAATGATGTTGTGAATTACAACGCTCAGGGTGTTGCTCTCAATGTAACCGTCAAACTGGAGAACCCCCAGCGCTTGAGCAACTTCAACCACAGTAACCAGGTCGCCGTAGTACTGTTACGCCCCGGCACGAACCAGATCGTGTTCGGACCTCGAACTGTCAATACTGACGCCAACGGCTACTCAGGAGGACTGAATGTCAGTGGTATACCGCCGGGATCATACGACATTTGCGCCAAAGCCCGTCACTATCTTGGGCAATGTGCTCGCAACATATCGGTGAGCCCGGGAAATACGATCAGCGTAGATCTCAGCAATGGCGGCACCCGACCGGCCTGGTTGGGTGACATTGACACCTATGGCGAGGATAACCAGGAAAACATGCTGGACTTCGAAACGATCAAGTCTGCATTGAGGGAGCACGGTGGAGGCCCATATCCGGAATTCGACATGAACCGGGATGGGATCTTCGATATGCAGGATGCTGTACTTGTCTTGGCTCGCGTGGGGCTCGACCTTCGCGGGGAAGGTTATTTCGGCAAACCATTCCTGGCAGCGGCAGCATTCAGCGAACCTGAAGCCTTGGCGCCGACCGGCACGGGTACCCTCCGCCTCGATCCCGCAATCCCGAACTTCATCATGGCAGGAGAGGAGCGGAGCCAGTCCATTGTGCTGGACACGGGCGGCAACTCCGTCAGCGGCGCGGATGTGATGTTGTACTACGATCCCGAAGTCATCGAGGTTCTTGACGAAGACAGCGGCACGGCAGGTGTGCAGGTTCAGAATACGGGTGTCTTCCCCATTGCCACGCGGAACCGGGTTGATTCGGCCAACGGTATAATCTGGTTCTCTGCCCGCAAAAGCGGCAACAGTGACCAGTTCAATGGCACGGCAACCGTGGCGAACTTCCGCGTCCGTATTCTGTGGGGAACGCCAGCTCAGAGTTATACTCGCATCATCCCGATGGTAGTCGCGGGCGATTCCACTGATTCCAACGGCGCACAGTACGACACGGCCAGGGATATTATCGGCGCGGGGATCCCGAACTCATTCATAACGGTCGGCGTTCCACGCCATTTGCCAGGGATCAGTCTAACCCCGCCCTCGAACAGCGTACTCGGCGGGGGTGCGATCAACGCTGTTGCCCAAGTGAACGACACCTCCAACCAAATAGACTGTGTTCGATTCACCCTATCGCCCGATACTGGCAACCCAGTGTCTCAGGAGGACTGCGACAGGACTGATGGTTGGGGTGCCACCCTTGACACCAGCCGCATTCCAGACCAGGCAGGCGCAACACTGGCCGCAACAGTCAGATTGCGTGCTACCCAACTGGAGTATACTGCCCAGAGCGTCAACCTGACGCTCGATCGAACCCCTCCTCAGCTCGACGCAGTGACTTTCACCCCGAATATGCCAAGTCCAGGGCAGAATGTGGTAGTAGAACTGCGTGTCCGAGACAACCTGGGTCCCAACGTACACCTTGAACTATGGGCGAACAAGGCGACCGATGGTTCGGACCAAGGTGAATGGGTGCGTGCGGACTGGGGTGACTTCCTGCGTCCTAACGGTAGTCAGATTTGGTTGCAGTGGGACACGAACGGCTTTGCGGCCGGTTCTCACCTGGTGTCGGTTACGATGCGCGATGATGCCGGAAACTGGAATGCCTGGAACGCGATGCGCACCCTCGGAGGGACTTCCAACCCATCAACTGTCTATCTGCCAGTAGTCGGGCGGGAAATGCGCAGTTCGGTCCAATGCAGTCTGGACGCTGATGGTGTTATCCTCTACGAACACCCGGATTATGCGGGCAGGTGCTTGGCGCTGACCACCGACGACCCCGACTTCAATCTTGACGGCTTCAACGACATGGCATCCTCGATCAGATTTGTCGGCAGCTACGCTTCGGGCTGGGAAGTTGAACTCTATGAACACTCCTACTACACGTACTATGGTGGAGTGTCTTCTATCTTCTACGGTGACGATCCCGACTTTGGCGACGATACTATTGGGCACGATCGGGCTTCCTCGATTCGCATCCAACGTACAGCCGAGTGTGTGCCTGCGGCTAACGGTATCGTGCTATATGAGCATCCGAATTACACCGGTCGCTGCATAACCTTCACTGGCGATGACGATGACTTCAACAACGACAACTTCAACGACATGGCATCCTCGATCCGATTCGTCGGCAGCTACGCCTCGGGCTGGTCAGTGACCCTCTACGAGCACGCAGATCGCGGCGGCGGCTGGGCTTGTCGCCAGGCGGATGACCCTGATTTCACCGGCGACACGTTCAGCAATGGCGTGCCGCTGAACGACAACGTATCGTCGTTGTCTGTCTCTGACAAGCCCTGCGCCTTCGCGGCTGATTCGACATCAGCGTTGCTCGCTCTCACGGACGCGAAAGCCGCGTGGGGTGACTATGATAACGATGGAGATCTCGACCTGGCGCTGGCGGGCTATACGGGGACGAGTCAGGCTACGCGTTTGTATCGGAATGATGCCGGCGTGTTACACGAGGTCAGCGCCGCATTCGCTGACGTATCTGCGGCAACGCTGGATTGGGGCGATTATGACAACGATGGCGATCTTGACTTGCTGTTGGCTGGTTGGAACAATGGATTCGTCGCAACGGTCTACCGGAATGACAACGGCAGCTTCTTCGACACCAGCGCTCCGTTCGTCAAGACTGCCGGTGGCGCAGCCCGCTGGGGCGATTACGACAACGACGGCGATCTGGATGTGCTGATGGTGGGCGACAACGGCGCGCAGGGGGTATCGAAAGTCTATCGTAACGATAGTGGGACCTTCACCGATATTGACGCGCAGTTGTTGGGAGTCGGCTGGAGCGCTTCGGCGGCCTGGGGCGACTACGATAACGACGGCGATCTGGATATCGTCCTCGCTGGCAACCTGGGCGGAGACCAGCGGGTGACGAAGCTCTATCGCAACGACGAGGGCCAATTCACAGACATCAGCGCGGGGCTGCGGGGCGTCTCGGGTGGCGAAGTCGCCTGGGGCGATTACGACAATGATGGGGACCTCGACCTGGTTGTGGTAGGTTGGGCGGATAACATCGGAGGTACGGCGCAGATCTACCGCAACGACGGCGGGGTCTTCACCGACATTCAGGCCTCCTTGTGGCCGGTCTGCAACGGCGGCGCGGCAAGCTGGGCCGACTACGACAACGATGGCGACCTGGATTTGCTGATCGCAGGCGATAGCTGGGGCGCTTCGGCGCGGATTTATCGGAATGACGGTAATGATCGCTTCGAGGACATCAGCGCGCCGCTGATGGGGGTGCGCTATGGTTCTGTGGCGGCGTGGGCCGACTTCGACAAGGACGGCGACCTTGACGTGCTGTTGGCTGGCCACGGTGAGCTTGGCAGCCCAACAACGAGCCTATATCGAAACGTTGCTGGCTTCGCACCCAATACCCCGCCACTGGCCCCAACCGGCCTGGAAGTTCAGATTTCCGGCGACGAGGTGACATTGCGCTGGAACAGGACAACGGACGGGCGCACAGGGCAGCAGGGTCTCAACTACAACGTGCGCCTGGGTAATCAGGCTGCCGGCGTCGAGCGTGTCTCCCCACACGCTCAGATTCTTGACGGCTGGCGGCGCGTGGTGAAGATCGGCAACGTTGGTCAGCGGCAGAGCTGGGCGATCCGCAACCTGCCGCCGGGCGTCTACTACTGGAGCGTGCAGGCAATTGATAGTTCGTTTGCCGGGTCGCAGTTCGCTGCCGAACAATCGTTTGAGATTTACCCCTTCAATCCCCTCGCCTACTGGCGGCTGGATGAAGGCAGCGGCCTAACCGCCAGCGATGCGACAGGCCATGGCAATACCGGCACGCTCATCAATGGCCCGACGTGGTCTACGGGTAAGATCAACGGTGCCCTGAGCTTTGATGGAGCGGACGACTACGTCAGCGTCAACCGCAGCGTCCTGGACACCAGCAAGGATTACACCGTGGCTGCGTGGGTAATGCTGCGCGAGGTTCAGTCATTCAAGACCGCCGTCAGCCAGGAAGGCGCCGAGATCAGCGGCTTCTACCTGCAAACGAGCTGGGATGGCCGATTCACATTCGGCGCCCACGTAGCTGACTCATCGAGTGCCGACGCGTGGCGCGTCATTGCACCGTGGATACCTCAGGCCAACCAGTGGTATCACCTGGCTGGTGTCCACGATTCAGTACACGACCAAATCAAGCTGTACGTGAATGGGGTGCTGATCGGCACTGAGCCGTACAATACCGGCTGGAACGCGACCGGCAATACGCTGATCGGACGCGCCAAGCACGGCGGCAATCCAGTGGACTTCTGGCCTGGCAAGATTGATGATGTGCATTTGTTCGACCACGTCTTGAGCGACTCGGATGTCTTGACCCTCTACAAGCAGGCGCCTGGTAACTGGATCACTGTGCTGAACGAGGACTTCGAAGGCGACTTCCCGGGCGCCTGGCAAGTCGGCTCGGACGATGGGCAATACTATTGGGGCAAGCGCAGTTGTCTGGCTTTTGCCGGCGCGTATAGCGGTTGGGCGGTCGGTGGCGGTCCACAGGGAAACGCGCTGGGCTGCGACAGCAACTATCCTAACAACGCCGCAAGTGGTATGGGGTATGGCCCGTTCAGCTTGGCGGATGCAACTGCCGCCGAGATCCGATTCAAGCTCTGGCTCAATACGGAATGGAATGGCGACGTTCACGACAGTTTTTGCGTTTGGACCTCGCGGGATGGTAGCGGTTTCGGCGGCGTCTGCCATTGGGGATACTCGGGGGGCTGGTCAGACCAGGTACTCGATCTCACCGACCTGGCTGGCGAGCCGAATGTCTGGATCGCCTTCGGCTTCTACAGCAATGGTAGTGTAAATCAGCCAATCGGGGCCTACATTGATAACGTCGTGGTGCGAAAATGCGTTGAAGGCTCTTGCCCTACATCGAACGCCCAGGAACGAACCCCTGACACGCTGTTCAGCGCATCTGCTCAGCGCGAATCTGAACGTTGAAGCACGCGAGGCCAACGGTATTCCGCTAACCACTATGTGCCGGCGGCCTGGGCAAACGCGACTGTGGTGACGGCGGCCGAGATGCTGCCAGAAATGCGCGCGTTGCGCTCTGTCGGGTCA
>MNXL01000335.1 GCA_001871755.1 Anaerolineae bacterium CG2_30_64_16 | reverse complement strand
CGTAGTGACGACTTTAGTCGTCCTGTGGCAGACGAACGACTGAAGTCGTTACTACGAACCCACCCGGCGGCGATTTTCAGGACAGTTTCTCATGCCGCGCTCGTCGCCACGGTGGATGAAAACGGTGGCTCGGTCGGAGACCGGCCACAGCAAGGGATTCGTTGTTTTCCCCATTCGCTGTGCATTTTCAGGACAGACGGCCTGCTGTACACCGAGAGATACCAGTCGCCATCGTCTTCCTGGAAGACGTCATGGTCGAGATACCGAAACGCAGGCGCCAGGTCGAAAGCGTGAGAAGCGCCACCTTGAATCTGGATCGCTTGCGGAAACGCGCCGCGCGTGCTATATTCAGCGCGGTGAACGTATGAGAAAGCGGGACTCGGAGAAGTCAGCTATGGAGCAAGTTCTTTCCCTACAGCAGGTGGTCGACCGACTCGTGCACCTTGAAAGCGAGATCGGGATCATCCGTGAAGAAGTAGCAGCACTGCGTCGGCCACCCAAAGCTGCCCGGCGGCTGAGCACAACGCAGGCTGCCCTTGCCTATTCCTGGGCAAACAAAGGCGAACAAAGGCGCATCTTCGACGATCTCTTCGCGGCTTTGGTCATTGAGGGATCTCCGATAGGAGCAAAGCGCCTTCAGAGAGCGATGGCAGTAGCTGGCCTGACTGACAATGCGCTAAGTCGAGGCATTGTAGAAGCCAGAGAGGAGTAGGATCGGTGCAATGGTTGTACTTTGACGCCAGCGCCCTCGTTAAACGGTACTCACAAGAGACTGGCACCTCTCTGATCAACGAGCTCTTCCGCCGCTCAGCACTGAATCTGCGCCAGCATCTTCAAGAAACCAGAGACACGCTGATCTTGTCCGCCTCTGACAAACGCCTGGTCCGTGCTGCACAGATGGAACAGATCGATGTGTTCGACCCTGAGCAAGAAACCGCAGAGCGTCTGAGCGCTCTGCGGGCCAGATTCCCATCTCCAGTTCGGCGTAGATAGACCGATGCCCTTCGCCGATGTCTGTGTCAACACACCCCTGGGCCGGCGCGTGGGCGGCGGGAAGGCCGACGACGCTGACTTCGATCCACTCGGCCAGACCTTCACCTACGCGGTGCCCGACCGGCTGGCTGGCCGGCTGCAACCCGGGCATCTCGCCTGGGTGCCTTTTCGCGGCCGGCGCCTGCAGGCCGTGGTAGTCCGCCTCAGCGATGTCGCGCCCGAGTTCGACACGCGCGAGATCATCTCCCTGGTCTGGGCCCAACCGCTGCTCACCCCACCCCAACTGGCGTTGGCGCATTGGATCAGCGACTATTACCTGGCGCCGCTGATCGACGCGTTGCGGCTGATGCTGCCGGCCGGGCTGAGCAAACGCGGCCGCACGGTCTTCGTCCGCACCGAGACACCGGCCCCGGCCAATCTGACCCCCACGCAGACAGCCGTCCTGGCCCGCATCGCCGAAATGGAGGGCGCGTGGTCTGAGATCAGCAAGGGGCTGCGCGGGGTCACCCAACGCGACGACCTGGAGCCGCTGATCACCCAAGGGCTCGTCACCCGCGAAGTCGCGTTCCCGACGCCGCCTCCCCGGCCCAAGACCGATCGGCAGGTGCGCCTGTTGGTCGACCCGGAGACGGCCGCACGCGTCCTGCCGACCCTGGGCCGCGCGTCCAAACAGGCGGGTGCGCTGGCGTGGTTAGTAAGCCGGCAAATGGCAAATGGCAAATGGCAAATGGCAAATCAGCCGACTAACCAACTAACCCACGAGCCAACCAACCAACTAACGACAACCAGTTTGAGCGAATTGTGCGCGGCGGTCGGGTGCACGGCAGCGCCGGTGAAAGCGTTGGCGGAGCGGGGGTGGGTGAGCATCACGCCGCGCCGGTCGGCGCAGGAGCCGGCCCAGGTTGCCCTGACGCTGGCGGCCGACGCCGTGCCCGACGCCCTGATCGCGCTGCGCGGCGCGGAGAAGCATCGCGCAGTCGTGGAGGCCCTCCAGCGCCACGCCGGCCCGGCCTGGATCGGCTGGGTCTACGCCGAAACGGGCGCGAACCTGAACACCTTGCGCGATCTGGAGGCGGCCGGGTTGATCACCGTGGCAGAGGAGATGGTCTGGCGTGATCCCCTGGCCGGCCACGAATTCACCCTCGATCGGCCGCCGGTCTTGACCGCGGATCAGGCCCAGGCGTGGGAGGCGATAAGTCAGCGAATCAGCGAATCGGCGAATCAGCGAATCAGCGAATCGGCGAATCAGCGGGTCGGCGAATCAACGAATGGCGAATGGCAGATGGCAGATGGCGAATGGCAGATGGCAATCGGCAGATGGCAGATGGCAGATGGCAATCGGCAATCGGCAATCCGCAATCCGCAATCCGCAATCCGCAATCCGCAGTCTTCCTCCTTCACGGCGTCACCGGTTCGGGCAAGACCGAACTCTACCTGCGCGGGATCGCCGAGGTGCTGAAGCGGGGACAGCAGGCGGTTGTCTTGGTGCCCGAGATCGCGCTGACACCGCAGACGATCCGGCGCTTCGCCGCTCGCTTTCCGGGCAAAGTCACCGTCTGGCACAGCGAGCTGGGCAACGGGGAGCGGTTCGACATCTGGCGCCGTGTCCGGACGAATCACCCGGCGGCCCAGGTGGTGGTCGGCTCCCGCTCGGCTCTTTTCCTCCCCTTCCCGAACCTGGGGCTGATCGTACTGGACGAAGAGCACGAAAACTCCTACAAGCAGGAGCGCACCCCGCGCTATCACGCGCGCACGGTGGCGATGACGATGGGCGGGCTGTGCGTCGCGCCGGTCCTGCTGGGGAGCGCGACCCCGGCGCTGGAGACCTATTACGCGGCCCGCCGTGGAGAGATCGAGCTGCTGACGCTGCCCAAGCGCGTGCTGGGCCATCGCGACGCGACCACCGAAAGCCAGGCCGGACAATTGGCGCTGACGGACCCGAGCGCGGGCATGTTCGCCGAGTTGCCTCCGGTCCAGATCGTGGACATGCGCCAGGAGCTGCGCGTCGGCAACCGCAGCATGTTCAGCCGCGCACTCTCGGCCGGGCTCAAGCACGTGCTGGCGGCCGGTCAGCAGGCCATCCTCTACCTGAACCGCCGCGGCACGGCCACTTTCGTGCTGTGCCGTGACTGCGGTCATGTGGAGAACTGCCCGCGCTGTGCGTCACCCCTGACCTATCACAGCGAAGGCGAGATGCTCCTCTGTCACCATTGCAACCGCCGCTACCCCGTGCCGACGGCCTGTCCCGACTGCGGGAGCCGGCGTATCCGCCACTTCGGCAGTGGCACCCAACGACTCGAAGAGGCGGTGCAACTCGAGTTCCCCACCGCCCGCACCTTGCGCTGGGACCGCGACGTCACGGGCGCCAAAGGCGCACACGACGCGATCCTGGCCCGTTTCGTGGCCCACGAGGCCGACATCCTGATCGGCACGCAGATGATCGCCAAAGGACTGGATCTGCCGTTGGTGACGCTGGTGGGCATCGTCGCGGCGGACATGGGGCTATTCCTGCCTGACTTCCGCGCCAGTGAACGCACCTTTCAACTGCTGACCCAGGTGGCCGGCCGGGCGGGGCGCAGCGCGTTGGGCGGCCAGGTGATCGTCCAGACCTATCACCCGGATCACTACGCTATCGTCGCGGCCAGCCATCACGACTACGAAAGCTTCTATCGCCAGGAGATGGGCTTTCGCCGCGAGCAGGGCTACCCGCCTGTTTGCAGATTGGCCAGGCTGGTGTACTACCACAGTCAGCGCGCCCAGGCCCAGGCCGAAGCGACCCGGATGGCCGAGCTGTTGCGGGCCGAGATCGACCGCCTGGCGCTGGCTGAGACCGATCTGATCGGCCCGGCGCCCTGCTTCTTCAGCCGGCAGCGCGGCGACTATCGCTGGCAGGTCGTGGTCCGCAGTCCCGATCCCACGCCACTGTTGAGAAGCCTGCCACTCCCACTGGGATGGCGGCTAGACATCGATCCGGTGGACCTGCTTTGAACAGCGCCGTTCTTGACAGATTCCGGCCGCCAAGGCCAGGGTTGTTGCGCGGCGGTCTCTCCTGAGGTTTCCGCTCACCAGCCGAGAAGTCCCGCGATATGCGGGGGGCATGCGCCTTGGAAGATCGGGCACACTGCAACGCACTTCTTGACACGCGCATCACTCCAGGCTAGAATAGTGGCCTTAGAATCAGTGAGTTTTGGATAGTTTTCGTAAGGATTCTTTTCATGCACATACTAAACACCTGGCTGCCTTTTGCGTCGGCCACGATCACCACGGTCTTCGCCCTGCTGGTTTTGCAGCGCTGGGGCCGGAAACATCATGATCACCTGTTGCTATGGGGGATTGGCCTGCTGATGTACGCCATCGGTGGAACGATGGAGGCGATCTACGGCCTGGGCGGTTGGCATCCGCTGGTTTTCCGCTTGTGGTATCTGTTCGGCGCGGTGCTGGTGGCAGCCTGGTTGGGCCAGGGCACCGCCTACCTGCTGATGCGGGGCAAGGCCCGCCGCGTCGCCCACGCGCTGATGGCGCTGCTGCTGATCGGATCGCTCTATGCGGCCTACAAGGTCTTCACCGCACAACTCGATCCCACGCAGATGATCAGCGGCGAGCTGAGCGGCCACGCCATCATCACTCCCGGCGTGCGGGTTTTAACGCCGTTCTTCAACATGAGCGGTGTGCTGCTCCTGGTGGGCGGCGCGACCTACTCGGCCTGGATCTTCTATCGCAAGCGAGTCCTGCTCAATCGGGTGATCGGCAACATCCTGATCGCGGTCGGCGCGCTGGCGCCGGCGGTCGGCGGCGCTCTACAGCGTGCTCATGTGCCGCTGGCGCTCTATCTGGGTGAGCTGCTGGGCGCGGTGCTGATGTTCATCGGGTTCCTGAAGGCGACCCAGGCCGAACCGGCGCGGGCACGCGTCCGACAGGTCGAAGCAAGCGCCTGACCCACTTGGGCGCGCCCTCTTCTTGTGCATTTTGCGTGCTGCGTAGGCACGCTCGTTACGCAGTATGCGGATCCTCTCAATAATCTGGGGGCTGTGGCCACAGCATACCCCGGAAAACTGAGGGGATACCAGTATGCAGTATGCAATACGTGACGAGGGAGAGAGGTCCCGATGACGCGTACCCGCTGGAACGCCTTGACCGCGATCATGCTGCTCGTGGGCATAGCGTGGATCTGGATCAACCGCCTGCCCGCGGACAGCGCTGCCTCGGCCAACGGCCTGCCGCCCGCACCGGCGGTCGGGCATCCCGCGCCCGATTTCACCCTGACCACTTTGACGGGCGAGGCGTTTACCCTTTCCACGCTGCGCGGGACACCGGTGGTGCTCAACTTCTGGGCGACCTGGTGCCCGCCCTGTCGCGCTGAGTTACCCGAGTTGGAGGCCGCGGGCCGGCAATATGCGGGGCAGATCGCGATCAGCGGGGTGAACCAGGCAGAAGCCCGCGCGGATGTTCAGGCTTTCG
>MNXL01000089.1 GCA_001871755.1 Anaerolineae bacterium CG2_30_64_16 | reverse complement strand
AGAGAGCAACCCCTTGCAGCGGTGGTTGCCGCTGGTGGGACAGTCTGGAGGGTCATCCCTTGAGGCACTGCCTCAAGACAATACATCGTCCAACCACCGTTGGCTGCCCCTGGTGGGGCGATAGGGCCTGAGCCCGGCCGACCGCGATGAAGTTTGACTGGACAAACCGGCTACGCCTCGTCACACCCGCGAAAACGGGTGTCCAGTGGTCACAGCCTGGTTCCCGCGTGCGCGGGAATGACGTTCCGCTTTCGCGGGAATGACGGACAACCGGGATGATTGTTCAAAGGGGCATTTATCTGTTCGGTTCTGACCTGCCCCGGCTAGGAGCCAGCAAACATGCGCACACCCAGGCCACAGATCACAAGGAAAGCATTTCGCTGCACGGCTCTGTTCATCTTGCTTTGGGCGCTGCTCCTGGGCGTCGCCCGCGGCAACGGGGTGACACCCACCAACACCTGGATTAACCTCTACAGCGCCGACAGCTCCTTCGCCGGTCAGCCGGTGCCGCTCGGCGCCGCCATCGCCGCCTTCGATCCCCAGGGGGTGCAGTGCGCCGAGTTTACTGTCACTACGGTCGGCTGGTACGGCATCATGCCCTGCTACGGCGATGACACCACCACGGCCGAAGATGAAGGCGCGGTGGCCGGCGACCTGCTCAGCTTCGCCATCGACGGTTGGGCCGCGACGCCGGAGCCGATCGCCCTGAACGGCAATCCAGTCTCGCCAGACACGGGCGTCACCTGGACCCAAAACCTGGATCGCTGGGAAGTGAATCTCCGCGTGCCAACGACGCCCACGCCGACACCCACGGCCACGGCCACCCACACGCCGACGGCCACGCCGACCCACACAGCCACGGCGACGTCCACTGCAACCCCAACGACGACCCCCACGCCAACCCGAACGCCGACCCACACAGCTACGGCGACGTCCACCGCGACCCCAACGGCCACCTACACGCCAACCCCGACGCAAACGTTCACGCGCACACCGACACCCACAGCTACGGCGACGCCCACTGCAACCCCAACGGCGACCCACACGCCAACCCGAACGCCGACACCCACCCACACGCCGACGGCCACACCCAGCACCGGGCAGGTTGCCGGTTGGGTTTTCCTGGATCTCAACGCGGATGGCTGGCGCCAGGCCTGGGAAACCGTGGGCATCCCAGGTGTGTGGATCCACGCCCGACAGGGCGCCAACACCTATTCAGCTCGCAGCGTCGGCGCCACTGGCTGGTACCAGATCATCGATCTCCCGCCTGGCGCCTACACCGTCAGCGAAGACCAGCCCGCCGGCTACACCAGCGCCAGCCCGGACGCGGTGCAGGTGGCCGTCAGCGCCAACGCGCAGCGGATCGTGAATTTCGGCGAGACGCGCTCGACCGCCACGGCCACCGCCACACCCACGGCCACGGCCACCCTGACGCGCACAGCGACACCGACCGCGACACCCACCCTGACCGCGCTGCCAACTGCGACGGCCACCACCACGCCGACCGTGACCCACACGCCCACCATCACGCCGACCGCGACCCCGACCTCTTCGAGCATCGAAGGTCGCGTCTGCAAAGATCAAAACCAGAACGGCGCGTGCGACGCGGGAGAAGAGGGGATTGCCGGGCTGACGATCGTGCTGAACCCCGCCCCCGCCCGGGTCCTGGACCTCCGCCTGAAGTGGACCGCGATCACCGATGCGCACGGCTTCTACCGGTTCGTAGACGTCGTGCCTGGGGCCTATCTGCTCAGTGTGCAACGGCCGGCCGGCTACTGGCCCACTAGCGTGACCAGCCAGGGAGTCATCGTGGGCATGCACGAAACCAGGCAGGCCAGCTTCCACCTGTACTGGCCGCCGGTGCACCTGTACCTGCCCGCCATGTTTGGATGAAGGAAACCACCCTCGCGGCTCCCACAACGTCTGGCGCCGCCAGCGTCTGGCGCCGCCAGCGTCTGGCGCCGCGTACCTTTGCCGGCTGGCTATACCGAGCCTATGTCAGTTCTCTGAGTCACACCCGCTCGCGCGGGCGGCCAGGCGTCTGGATTCTGCCCTTGCTAGCAAGGGACGCTTACGCGGGAATGCCGGATAACCGGAATAATCCATTCAAAGACATCACCGCCGTTCCATCGCGCTCCGCAGCCGCAGCCACAGCCGCGCGCCGTCGGTGATCACTTCCACCACGGCATCGGCCGGGATGCGCCGGGCGCCGCGGCCGGTCAACAACGCCGTGACGTCGGGCGGGTAGGTGGTGTCCTGAGGCCAGAGGATGGTTTGGGGCCCGGTCGCGGCCAGGAAGTCGGCGGTGGGCCAGGCGCCGGTGTTGGGGCCTGGGGCCTTGAGCAGGACGAGGTGCAGGTTGGCCGCATCGGTGGAGGCCAGAAGCGCGGCCTGCGCATCGGGCTTTACCGTGGAAGGCAACACGGTGCGGAACCCCCCGTAGTCCAGCGCCAACGCCCAATCGGCCCCCGCGGCTAACCGCGTCAGGACGACACCCTCGTCCAACCGGATCACAGCGCCCGGGGCCAGTTGCGCGAGGTCAACCGCTTGCGCGTCGGGCCAAAGATCGGCCGCGCCGGGCCCAACCGCCAGATCCACCCCCCGCCGGCCGATCAGCCACGGCCGCGCGGCCGCGGCCAACGCCGCGCCGCCGTTCCCGCCACCATCCCACAACCAGGCAGTTCGCCCGCCGGGGGTGGTCAACAGGATTGCCTCGCCACCCTCTCCTGGCAAATAGACCAGGTGCAGCCGGCCGTCGGGTCGGGCAGCCAGCGCGCTCGTCCCCAGCCACAATGCTGCCATCATGATCACCCCGTACGCCGCCGCACGCCGCGTCACACCCCTGGCGGGCGCCGGCACCCGGCCCGTGCCGATCAGATGGCGCAAACCCAACGCGCCGAAAAGGATCACGTAGTACAGCATTGCCAGCGCCCGGCCCCAGCCGCCAGTCTCGACCGATGCCAACGGCGCCAGCGCGGTCAGCTTCACGACCCAGGTGGTATAAGTCAGGAACAGCCACGGGATGATCGCCAGCACCCGGCCCACCGGCGCCCAGATCAGCCCGCCGACCAACGTCGCCATGCCGCCCATCATGATCGGCGGCTGCGCGGGCAGGATCAGGAAGTTGGTGAAGAGCGAGATCAGCGACAGCCGGCCAAAGTAGTAGACCACCACCGGCAGCGTGGTGATCTGCGCGGCCAGGGTGACGATGAGCGCGTCGTTCAACAGGCTCATCGCCTTGCGCACCTGATCGGTTGCCAGGCGTGCAGCCAGAAAACGCTCGAAGCGGGCCTGGATGGCTGGGGTGAACAGGATCAGCCCCAGCGTGGCCATGAAGCTGAGCTGAAAACCAACGTCCCACAGCGTCAGCGGGTTGATCAGGGTCATCACCAGGGCTGAGGTGAAGAGTGAGACAAACGCCGTGCTCTGCCGCCCCATCGCGACCGCGATCACGTAGAGGGCGCCCATCAACCCGGCCCGGAGCGCCGCGGCATCCGCACCGACCAGCAGCACATAAAGGGTGATCCCGGCAATGGTCGGCAGGGTGGCCCGCCGCCGGCCCAGCAGCCGGCCGAGCAGCGCCAGCAGCACGCCGGAGAGCAACGCGATGTTGCTGCCCGAGATCACGATTACGTGCGTCGTCCCGGTGACCTTGAACGCCGCGTCGACCGCGGGCGGGATGCCGCTCTCGATGCCCAGCAACATGCCGTTGGCCAGGGCCGCCGCCGGCTCGGGCAGGACGCGGTTGAGCAGCGCCGCCCCGCGCGCCCGCACCCCGTACAGGATCGCCCAGAACCGGGCGCCCTGATCGCGGGCCACCAACTCGATCGTGGCGCGCTGCATCAGGCTGTGGATGCCGCGTTGCGCCAGATAGGCGCGGTAGTCGAAGTCGTCGAAGGTGGGCGGAATCTGCAACTGCCCGGTGACCCGCAGCCGGTCACCGTACGCAAAGGCGGGGAACCGCGGCGCCTGGACCAGAACATCCCCGCGGACGGGGTGGGGCTTACCAGCGATGGTTACTGTCGCGGCGCGCACCCGGTAGTGCGTGCGCACGTCGCGCACGTCGGGATACCCGACCACCACGCCCTCGACGGTAGCCCGGACCACCTGGCGGTCATCACCGCTCTCATCTCCGGCGTAGTATGCGAGATCGGCGGGGGTCGCGCACGCGGCAAGCGGGTGGGCGTGGTAACGCCAGGCGCCGAGAAAGAGCATCAAGAGGAACAAGACGGTGTTGCGCTGCGCGGGCCATCGGCGCAGGAGCAGGATCAAAAGACATAGCACGCCGGCCCCCACGCCGAAAGGCCAGACCGGGGTCGCGCACCCAATCGCTCCCGACGACCAGAGCAGATGACCCAAGAGGATGCCGCCACACCAGGCGACCGTCAGGTACACGAGCGTCATGCGCCCCACCACCCTCGTGAAATCAGCTCAGCGCCTTGATAAAACGCCTGCGCGTATCCGCTCAGTTCTTCGGGGTATACTGTGGCCGCCGTTCGATAAACTCACGATGCAGTCTGCGACCGAGCCACGGTGGCTCGGTCGCAGACTGCATCGTGAGCGTGTCGAACGACGGCCACAGCCCCCAGATTGTTGAGAGGATATGCCCGCGCGGCGCGTCAAGACACCTCACAAGGCGTTTTTGGGGGGAAGGCATCACCAGGTCTCAGCCAGGCTCATTCTCGCACAAATCCCGGTTGTTGGCAAGACCCAGATCACCACCCAGCCCTGTGGGTTTCATGAACGAGGGAATGCCTTAGAGGGCCTAACCCACGAGATCCTTGCTTTTTGTGCAAAAAAATCTTGTGGGCCAGGTCGTCACCTTCTTGGTTCCGGCTTGTCCGGGTTAGGGATGCATTAGAGTTCCATTAATAACCTAAACAAACTCTTGACAAGCGAAAGAGTTTAGTGTATAATCATAATACTAATAGTAAAAATTGACTAAGCTTGTACGATGGCTATTTGATCAGGCATAGGCAAGGAAGAGGAGGGGGATATGGTGTACCGAGGTAAACAACGTTCAGTGCCGGAAATCTTCATCGAACTCCGCGAAGATGATCCCGAGTTCAAAAAGGCGATGACCGCGCACTCGTTTCGGGCCGGGCAGATTGTCGCCGAACCTCAAGCGCTTGGCAGCAATTTGTATACCTTGATGAAGGGGCGCGTCCAGTTGATCCGCGAAGGTCCGAA
>MNXL01000087.1:8374-8947 GCA_001871755.1 Anaerolineae bacterium CG2_30_64_16 | reverse complement strand
CGTCGAGAGGTGGGACAAAGGCTCGCCCAAGTCCGAGCCACCTTTCTCATGTGGGTCATTGCCGTGAGCGTATCACATGGGGGACACGTAGTGACGACTTCAGTCGTTCGAGCGCCGCAAAAGCGACTCAAGTCGCCACTGCGTTTGCCCATCAGGCCCACATGGGGGGACACGTAGTGACGACTTCAGTCGTTTGAGCTTTTTCGCTTCGCGTGCTATTATCTGCCGTATGGAAGAGCTTCTGGCGGCGGTGCGGCGCTATGCCCGGCGACATGCGCTGTTAGCGCCGGCCACGGCGGTGGTCGTAGGGGTCTCGGGTGGTCCCGATTCCTTGTGTCTGTTGCATCTGTTATGCCGCCTGCGGCCCGAGCTGGATCTGCGCCTGCACGTCGCGCACCTGAATCACGGCTTGCGCGGGACCGAGTCGGACGCGGACGCGGCTTACGTGGCAGAGCTGGCCGCGGCCTGGGCCGTGCCGTGCACGGTTCGGCAGGCGGATGTCCGGGCGCTGGCGGCCGCGCCGGGCATCTCGCTGGAGGAGGCGGCGCGGCTGGCGCGCTATCGCTTCCTGGC
>MNXL01000087.1:0-8368 GCA_001871755.1 Anaerolineae bacterium CG2_30_64_16 | reverse complement strand
AGCCGTGGCCGTGGGGGCGCCACGGATTGCGGTCGGCCACAACGCCGACGATCAAGCCGAGACGGTGCTGATGCATTTCCTGCGCGGTAGCGGCGTTGCCGGTCTGCGCGGCATGTTGCCGCGTGCACCGCTGGGGGAGTATCGGCTGGCGAGTCAGCGAGTCAGCGAGTCGGCGAATGATCACCCTGTCACCGTGTCACCGTGTCACCGTCCGATGCACAGCATCGGCGTCACCTTGCCAGATCTCTGGCTCGTCCGGCCTCTGCTCGCGACGCCGCGGGCGGCGATCGAAGCCTATTGCGTTGAGCACGATCTGCGGCCGCGCCTCGATCGCAGCAACGAGGATACGACCTTTTTCCGCAACCGGCTGCGGCATGAACTGCTGCCGATTTTGGCGGGCTACAACCCGGCCATCCGCGATGTGCTGACCCGCACGGCCGAGGTGTTGACGGGTGACCACGACGTGCTGCGCGCCGCGCTGACATCCGCGTGGGCAGAGGTTGTCCTGGCCAGCGGGCCGGGCGAGGTTCGATTCGATCTGGTCGGCTGGCGGGCGTTGCCGTTGGGTCTACAGCGGGGCACGGTGCGTGAGGCGATTCAGCGCCTGCGCCGCTCCTTGCGCAACATCAACTGGGCGCACGTGGAACGCGGCGTGTGGCTGGGTCGGACGGGCGAAACCGGGCAATCCGCCACCCTGGCCGCGGGTTTGGCGTTGCAGATTGGTTATGGCGAGTTGCGCATCGCCGAGGAGGGCGCGGCGTGGACGTCGGATGCGCCCCAGATCAGTGCGGCGCTGACCCTGGATGCGCCGGGAATCACGCCGGTCGGCGCCGGCTGGGTGGTTGAGGTGCGATATTTGACGCCGGACGCGTTGCCCGCCGATTACCCGGCCGGGGCCGATCCCTGGGCCGCCTGGCTGGATGCCGCGGTCGTCGGCGCGGCGCCCCTGTTGCGGCCGCGGCAGCCCGGGGACCGGTTTCAGCCACACGGGTTGCAGGGCCACAGCGTCAAGCTCAACGAATTCATGATCAATGCGCGGGTGCCGCGGGATGCCCGGGCGGGCTGGCCGCTGCTGGTCGGAGCGACCGGGCTGGCGTGGGTTTGCGGGCTGCGCCTGGACCAGCGCGCGGCCGTGCGCCCCGAGACGCAGACTGTGTGGCGCGTGCAGTTTCGGAAGACGGCCGGCCAAGGTGTCGCTGACACGGTGACACGGTGACAAGGTGACGATGTGGCTTGGCAACGCCAATCACCGGTCTACCAATCTACCAATCTACCAATTACCAATCTACCAATCTACCAACCTGCCAATGTCCCAATCTGCCAACCTGCCAACCATTCATCTCAAGCACGGCAAGGACAAACCGGTCCGGCAACGCCACCCGTGGATCTTCTCTGGCGCCATCGCCCGCGTGGAGGGGCAGCCCGCGGCCGGCGATCTTGTGGACGTGGTCGATGTGCGCGGCAGATGGCTTGCACGCGGCTACTATAACGCCAGATCCCAGATCGTCGTCCGGCTGTTGACGTGGGATCAGGACGAGACGGTCGATGCCGATTTCTGGCGCGGCCGGCTATCTCAAGCCGTGCAGGCGCGCGCTTCACTGGCTGCGGATGCCGCGACCGACGCCTATCGCCTGGTGTACGCTGAGAGTGACGGCGTGCCCGGGCTGATCGTGGATTGCTACGGCGACTGGTTGGTGGTCCAGTTCCTGACGCTCGGGGTGGAGGCGCGGCGGGAAATGCTGCTGACGCTCCTGGCTGAGGTGGCAACCCCGCGGGGGATCGTGGACCGTTCGGACGCGGTCGTGCGCCGACAGGAGGGGCTGTCGCTGCGCAGCGGGCCGGCCTGGGGCGAGCCGCCGCCGGCCGATCTGGTCATCTGCGAGCACGGACATCGTTTCCCGGTGGATCTGCTGGGCGGTCAGAAGACCGGCTTCTACCTGGACCAGCGGGAGAACCGGCGGATCGTGGGCAGCTATGCCGCCGATCGGCGCGTGCTGAACGCGTTCAGTTTCACCGGCGCATTCGGAGTTTATGCGCTGGCCGGCGGCGCGACCCACGTCACCAACCTGGACAGTTCCTACGAAGCGTTGGCCGGCGCAGAGGCCGCACTTCGACTGAACGGGTTTGACCCGGACGTCCAGGCTGAGGCGATCGCGGGGGACGTGTTCGATGTGTTGCGCGCGTTCCTGGCCGAGGGCCGCCAGTTCGACCTGGTGATCCTGGATCCCCCGAAATTCGCCAGCCGCAAGGCCGACCTGGCCGGCGCGGCGCGCGGGTACAAGGACATCAACCTGCTCGGTCTGAAGCTGCTGGCCCCGGGCGGCATGGTGGCCACCTTCTCTTGCTCCGGCCTGGTCACGCCCGATCTGTTCCAGAAGATCGTTTTCGGCGCGAGCGTGGACGCGGGACGGGACGCCCAGATTGTGGCCAGGCTGGGTCAGGCCGCGGATCATCCCATCCTGCTCAGCTTCCCGGAAGCGGAGTATCTCAAGGGGCTGTTGTGTCGGGCGATATAGCGAATCGGCGAATGGGCGAATCGGCGAATGGGCGAATCAGCAAATCGCAAACCCGTCCTGAGCCTGGTCGAAAGATCACAAATCGCAAATCTAAAATCGGCGCATGACCAGCATCTACGAACGTAAAGCCGAATACTGGACCCAAGATCTGGCCGACCGGGCGTTCGAGCAGGCGGTGATGGCCGGGCTGGACGCGCTGGGTTGGACGTATCAAGACAATACGGCCGACCACGACCGGCCTGACCTGTACATCTTCCGATCGGTGCGCGGCAAGCCGGCGCGGCTGGCGCTGGAATTGAAGGAGAAGCGCCAGCCATATCGCCCGCGGTGGGCCGAGTTGGCGGGGTTGCCCGAGGCCGAGCTGTTGGTCCTGGACGAAGTCTCGGCGCGCAAACTGCTGGCCTGGGCGCCCCGCGCAATGCTGCTGTTTCAGGATTTGACCCAGCCGGCCCGGCCCTACGTGCTGTTTTCGATCATCGACCTGTTTTGCGCGCCGCGCGTCCGCACAGAGCGCCCCATCGCGCTCAACGCGCAGCGGGTGAAAGCCAAGTGGCTCCTGGATCGCAGGCACGGCCAGGCGTACCCCGAGCTCAATGGCGTTTTCGCCGCGCTGGCGAACTACGTGGATCATCGGATGTGGGAGCAGTTGCGCCGGTTGGAGGCCCACGGTGTCTTTACCGGTGAAACGGTGGAGACGTTGTGATGCGATCGCGACGTTGGCGGTGGCATGGATGGCTGCTCGCCGGCCTGCTGCTGATGGCTGGTTGGCCCCGACCAGCCGCGGCGCAGAGCCCGGAGCGGCTGGTGTTGGCGTTTTACTACACGTGGTTCGACGAAAACAGTTGGGGCGCGGACCGGGTACCCGACCAGCCACTGGCGCGCTACGTCTCGCGCGCCCGGGTGGCTATGGCCCGGCAGATCGAGCAAGCGAAAGGCGCGGGGATCGACGCGTTTGTGGTCTCCTGGTACGGGCCGCGCGTGGAGGGTAATCAGACCGAAACCAACTTCCGCGCGCTCTTGGACGAGGCCGCGGCGCGCGGCTTTCGATTGGCCGTGGACTTCGAGGTGACCTCGCCATTTTACGGGGGCGTCGAAGATGTCAAGGCGGGGCTGCGTGCGCTGCTCGCCACGCATGCAAACCATCCGGCCTATCTTCGAGTTGGGGGCAAGCCGGTGGTCTTCTTCTGGCGCCAGCAGCGGTTTGACATAAGCATGTGGGCCGCCATCCGAGCAGCCGTGGATCCGAATCACGACAGCCTGTGGATCGAGGAGGGGGTCGATGTGGCCCCGCTGTCTGTCTTCGACGGGCACCACCTGTACAGCGTCACCTGGAACCCGCCGACCGATCTGGCTTATACCGCGAACAAGTTTGCCCGGCAGGTGCACGGGGCTGCCAGCCGATGGGGAAGCCCGAAAGTCTACGTCGCGACTGTGATGCCGGGCTACGATGATCGCAAGACCGGGCGGGGTAATGCCTTTGCCGTGGGCCGCGCGGACGGCGCGTACTACGCCCGTTCGTGGCAGGCCGCCATCGCCAGCGCGCCTGACTGGATTGTGATCACCAGCTTCAACGAGTGGCCGGAGGGCACTTACGTCGAGCCCAGTCAGGCCTACGGGAATCGTTATCTCGACCTGACCGCGACCTGGTCGGCCGTTTTCCGTGGATCGGCAACACCACCGCCAGCACAAGCGCCGATCCTACCGGCCCCGACGCCCAGACCGACCGCGACCCCGGCGCCGACGCCTGTTCCGACGGCGCCCCCTATCTGGGCGTTCTTGCTGAAGCCGGGCGGACTGCGTGCGGCCCTGGACGCGATCCGAGATTGATCGATGAATCTTGAACACATCCCCTTTGTGAGGTAAGCCGTGATTGATCCATCCTTTATCGCCGAAATCTTGATCACCTCAGACGCGTTGCAGGCCCGCATCGCCGAGCTGGGCGCCGAAATCAGCCGGGACTACGCCGGACAGGACCTCTTGTTGCTGTCCGTTCTCAAAGGAAGCGTGCTCTTTATCGCCGATCTGATGCGCCAGATCACGGTCCCGCACGCGATTGACTTCATGGCCACATCAAGCTACGGGGGAGGCCAGATATCCAGCGGCGCGGTGCAGATCCTGAAGGATTTGGATCAGCCGATCGAAGGGCGGAACGTGTTGATCGTCGAGGACATCATCGACACCGGCTACACGCTCAGCTACCTGGTGCGCCTGTTGCAGGTGCGCCGGCCCAAGTCGTTGCGCATCTGCACATTGCTCAACAAGGCCAGTCGTCGCGAGGTGGACGTGCCGGTGGATTACATCGGTTTTGACATCCCCAACAAGTTCGTGCTGGGGTATGGGCTGGATTTCAACCAGCTCTACCGCAATCTGCCGTACATCGCTGTGCTGGCGCCTGAATACTACGCGGAGACATGATCATCGAAGGCGGGCGGGAGCGAGTGCGGCTGATGGTATCGACGGTGGCACACGGGCGCATCTACAGCCGCCTCATCGGCGTGTTCGTCGTGTTGCTGGCCATGTGCTGTGGGGCCGCGCCTGTCGCCGCGCAGGGACGGGTCGTGACCGCAGCGCCGGCCGGCGAGGCAGGGCTCCAGCTCGACGCGGCCACCCTGTCTCCGGTCCTGCCGCGGTCGGTGGGGATCGTATCGGGTGGGGAACTCTACACTGTCCAGCCTGGCGACACCTTGTTGGGCGTGGCGGCCCGTTTCGACGTAGACCCGGCGAGCCTGGCGGCCCGCAATCACCTGACCGACCTCGACCAGATCACGGTCGGCCAGAGTCTGCGGATCGATGCCCCGCTGGCGCCGGCTCCGGTGCTGCCCGCGGACGGGCCGCTGGCGCGCATCCAGTTTTGGCCGTGGCCGCCGGTGCAGGGTCAGACGCTGGTGGTCTGGCTCCAGGCGCGTGCCCCTGTCACCACCACCCTGCGCCTGGCCGATCACGCCTACCCGGCGGTGGTCGAGGGTCGTCATGGCTGGGCGCTGATCCCGATCGCGCCGCTGGCTGCCCCCGAGCCCACCCCGCTAACTCTGACCGTCGGCGCGACGAGCATGGTGGTCGCCGTGCCGGTCCAGGCAGGTATTTTCGAACGTAACGCCATCCCTGCCTCTGTCAGTGACCCCATTCTGAGCCAGGCGAACCAGGTCAATGCCGAGGCGGCGCGGCTGGCTGCGCTGTTCGCGGTCGATCGCCCGTCTGGATGGACCCCGCGCAGCCGTTTCAGCAGCCCGTTGGCAGGCGATTACCCGCGCACGTCACCGTTTGGCTCTCGACGCACCTATGGCAGCGGGACGGCGGTCAGCACGCACAGCGGCGAGGATTTCAGCGCGCCGGCCGGCACGCCGGTGCTGGCCCCGGCCGCGGGTCTGGTGGTGCTGGCTGAGTCGTTGTTCGTGCGCGGCAACGCGGTGCTGATCGATCATGGACACGGGGTGTTTACGGGATACTGGCACCTGTCGGCACTTAATGTCAAGGTCGGAGACCGCGTGGCGCCGGGGCAGGTGTTGGGGCAGGTAGGCAGCACCGGCTTGAGCACGGGCGCGCACCTGCATTGGGAGATGCGGGTCAACGGCGCCGCGGTAGATCCGATGCAGTGGCTGGCGCCGTAGGGCCGCGTGTGGCGTGGTCCGTCGTTGCCTCAGCACGCGCGAGCCACGCAGCACGCTCAGAAGGGTGACGCAAAAGCGCGACGATTGAACTCAATCGTCGCGCTTCGATGAACTGTCGGACTGATGATAGTCCTACTTTTCTTCCTCAGCCTCGGCCTTGGGCTTGCCCTTGGTCACGACCTCGACCTCAGCGGCCTCGGGCTCCTCGGCAATTTCCTCTTCTTCAGCTTCCAGGCGAGCCAGGCTCACACCGACCACTACCCGATCAGGATCCGCCAGGATCTCAACGCCAGCCGGTACGAACAGGTCCTTGACCATCACGACATCATCCTCCGTAGCCAGTTTCGAGAGATCAGCGACCAGGTGGTTGGGAATGTCCGTGGGCAAGCATTCGATCTCGACTGCGTCCAGATGGCGCACGATCACGGCATTCGGGTGCAGATGTTCGACCGGCGCTGTGCCCTCGTAGACGATGGGGATTTCCAGTCGCAGTGTCTTGGTCATGGAGACGGCCTGAAAGTCCACGTGTAGCACATGATGCTTGATGGGATTGCGCTGGACCTCACGGACCAGCACCTGCACGACCGGCTGATCGCTCACCTGCAACGGCAGCAGCCCTGAGCCCGCCGCACGCAAGGCCTTGTGCAACGCCTTGGCATCGACGGCGATGGGTTGCGGCTCGATGCCCTGGCCGTAGAGGACCGCGGGCACCTGATTGGTGTCACGCAACTCGCGCACCTGATGGCGGCCCGCGCGGCGTGTCTCAGCAGACAGTATCACGTTTTCCATATTATTCTCCTCGCGCCGGGCACGGAACCCGGTTACTATGGCCCTCACGACAAGGATGTCCGGGGACTGTCGCCCCTACTCATTTCGAACGCATCCAAATCATACAACAATGTCATTAAGATAAGGGAACTAGCCCAGACCTGACAGGTTGTCGGGGTCACTTTTCAGCATACATCCACATCTGATGAGACCGAATCCGGCTTGAAACGCTACTTCGGGAAACCTGTCAGGTCTTAACTTAATGACATTGAATCATACAATGGCCCGGCTTGGGCCGGGCCTGATGAGCGCACACCGCTATTCTAGCGCAGGTCAGTGCTTTCGTCAAAAGCGCCCCTGTCACATTGCACAGGATGCCCGCTTGTGGTAGCATATTCGGGATTTTCGGCAGGGTCCTTCTGCATAGGGGTCAGGGCGCATGAGTGAGATGAGCCGCGCTCGCACGCGGTGGCTCTTGATCGCGGTGGTCCTCGCGGCGCTGTTTTGGATCGGCGCCGTTTTTGCGTTTGGCCAGCGCCCTGCGCCTTCGCAAGTGCACGTGCCGGGCCGGGCCGCGGAGGCGGGCGCGGTGGGCGTGAATCTGGAGGGCAGCGAGCTGACCAGCGCTGATCTGGCCGCGACGCTCGATCGCCTGTCGACCGCGGGGATCCGCTGGATCCGCTTCACGTTGCCCTGGGATCAGATCGAGCCAGTCCGCGGCCAATATGCCTGGGCGGCGTTCGACCGCGTTTTTGAGGCACTGGCTACGTATCCTGATGTACAGCCGGTGGTCGTGCTGGACCGCTCTCCCGGCTGGGCGCGCGCTGCGAGCGATGCCGACAACCCGGCCGCGCCGCCCCACGAGCGCGCGGATTTCGGCGGGTTTGCCGCGGCGGTCGCGACCCGCTACGCCGCGCAGGTGCGCTACTATCAGATCTGGCACGAGCCGAACATCGCGCCGCACTGGGGCGCGCGGCCGGCCGACCCCGCGGACTACGCCGGCCTGCTGCGTGAGGCTGCGGTGCAGATCCGGGCGATCGACCCGGACGCGCAGATCGCACTGGCCGCGTTGGCCCCAACCGTGGAGATTGGGAGCGCCAACCTGAGCGACCTGGCCTATCTGGACGGGCTCTATCAGCAGGGCGCCCGTGGCTGGTTCGACATCGTGGCCGCGGAACCCTACGGTTTCTCTGAGCCAGCGCCGGCCGCGGCCGACGCGATGGCGCTCAACTTCGCCCGGGTGAGTCTGCTGCACGATGTGATGGTCAAACATGGCGATCGCAGTACGTCGCTTTGGGCCACCGCGTTTGGCTGGAACGCGCTGCCCGACGCCTGGGCCGGCCGGCCATCCCCCTGGGGACAGGTGACCGCGGCGGTCCAGGCGCAGAACACGGCGGAGGCGTTCACCATTGCTCGCACTCGCTGGCCGTGGCTGGGACCGCTCTTCTGGGCCGCCGATTGCCCGCCGCGGCCGGC
>MNXL01000047.1 GCA_001871755.1 Anaerolineae bacterium CG2_30_64_16 | reverse complement strand
CGGTCAGGAGACCGGCCACAGCCACCCCGGATTATTGAGAGAACACATCAAGTGACTATGCGCACTGGTCTGCGCGGGTTAGGATTGGGTTTAGCAGTCCTTCTTCGCATAGTGACAAACGGCTATTGGTACGGGTATCCTGTCAGTACAGGATAGTTCGTTGTTCACCGTGGCCCGGTCGCAGACCGCATCGTGAACGACTCTTGAGCTCGCCGAACGAGGCCACAGCAGAGAATCCCTCGATTTCCCCATTCGCCGTGTTTGTCAGGCCTGTTCTATTCTCACTACTACAGTTGGGCGTAAGTCCTTTGGCAGTTGCAGAACACGCCGCCCAACTGTTTAAAGTACTTTGCGCATATCCTTCAACTGCACAAGGATTTCCGCCGCAAAGTACTACGGTTACAGACAGGGAGAGGTTGTTTTTTCCCTTTGTCACCCCTTCACCCTTCGGCAAGCTCAGGGCAGGCTCTTGTCACCTTGTCAGGTCTACCTATGTGCGCGTGTACGAACTCTCGCAACTCCGTCTCGAAGCGCTCGGTGCTGAAGCGTTCCGCATTGGCCCGGCAGGCCGCGGGATCATAGGCGCCAGGATCGAACTGCGCCAGCACGGCTTTGAGTGCGTCCACGATCTGTTCGCGGAAGAATTCCCCCGTTTGGCCGGGGATGACCGTGTCCAGCGCGCCGCCGCCGGCGAACGCGATCACAGGCCGACCGGCCGCCTGGGCCTCCACCGGTGCGATGCCAAAATCTTCCAGCCCGGGGAAGATAAATGCCCGCGCTCGCTGGAACAGCCGGACCAGCTCGTCCCAAGACACCCGCCCCAGGAAGGTGACGGTGGGGCCGGCCAGCTTCTCCAGCGCCGCGCGATCGCGGCCGTCCCCGTAGACCAGGAGCTGCAGTCCCAGCTCCGAGCACGCCTGCACCGCCAGATCCACCCGTTTGTACGGGATCAGCCGGCCGCCGGCCAGATAGTAGTTGCCGGGCAAATCGTCGCCGTGCAGTCGGTCGGCGGTGGGTGATCCACGATCGGGTGCGAAGCGGGATACGTCGACCGGCGGGTAGATGATGGTACTTTCCCGATTGTAATAGCGATGGATGCGGTCCTGAATTTCGGTCGAGATCGCGATGAAATGATCGACGCGTTGGGCGGCCGCGTAGTCCCAACGGCGCAAAGCGGCTACCAACGGTTTCAGCAACGCGTCCACCGCCGGGTTGAGCTCCTCGCGTGCCCGGTAGGCGTCGTATTGCCACAGGAAGCGCGTCGGGGCCAGGCAGTAGCAAATGTGCGGCGCGCCGGCGGGCACGGGCACGCCGTGGCAAAACCCGCTTTTGTTGCTCAAGATCAGATCGTAGCCGGTCAAGTCGATCCGGCTGAACGCCAGCGGGTACACAGGCAGGTATACCTGGTGATGCCGGGTGACACCGGGCAACCGCTGCATGAAGGTCGTGCGGATATCCCAGGTGCGGTATTCCGGCGGCATCAAGTCGGCCGCGTACATGCTGGTGAAGACCGGCGCGCCGGGGTGCATCCGCACCAATGTCTCCAGCACGTTCTCTGCGCCGCCGATCTGGTTGAGCCAGTCGTGGATTAAGGCTATGTGGCGTGGGGAGCGGGTATTGGGTATTGGATATTGGGTATTATGACTGCTCACCCTGGCTCCAAATCGTCTTAAGCAATGCCCTCGCCTCGCCCTCAAAGAAGCGTTTCACGTCGTTCCAGGACACTTTCACCAACATCCAGGGCATGGGGTCGGTTTCGGCATCGGCGAAGTAGGCGAGCGATTTGACCACGTGGACGACGTTCAGGTTGAGGCCGATGAACTTCTGTTGGTAGCATTGCAGGGTTTCCGGCAGGGTCAGACCCGACCGGGCGATGAAGTACAGGTCTATGAAATCGCGGCGGGTGCCGCGCGTGGCGATGGCGTCCAGCTTCATAGCCGCGATGTCCCTCAAGCTGGCGATCTTGACCCCCAGGACGGATGCCGGCTCACTGATCAACGAGTAGCTGTAACGGAAGAAGCTGATCTTGACATCGTTCAGCTCGCCCAGCAGGGTATCGGGGGCCAGCCGATCCAGGCGGAATTGCCCCAGGTCGGCTAACTGCGTGGCCAGTTGGCGCGTGTCAAAGGAGACCGGGCCGAAGAAGTCGAGGTCGATCGAGACACGATGGCCGAGGTGGAGCGCGGCGGCCGTCCCGCCGGCCAGGTGAAACGGCTCGGCCAGCCCCGCACTCCCTAGTAGGGCCAGATTCCGCCGGGTTCCTTCGGGGAGGGCTTCGATAAACATGGCACGGTCTCCTTGTCCACATCGAAATAAAGTGCCCAGAAGTTGGCGCTGAGTGGGGAAAGCTGCCGGCTGCTCTGCAGGACGGCGATGATCTCTTCCGGCGAGAACTGTTGCAGCATCCACCGCACCGACGGCGGGTCGGCGTATTCCAGCAGGCGCGCCAGGACGTAGACGCGATAATCGTCCACGTTCAGGTGAGCCGTGTCAATGTCCCAGAAGAAACGATGGGTATAGGGAGGAAGTCGGATCATCAATACACCCCCTTCTTCTTCGCTCGCTTTCTTTTTCAGCCCGTATTCTACTCCCTCTCCGCCATTTTGTCGAGGTCCCCAGACGCGGCGGGAACATCTATCGCCTGTGCCGGAGATCGGCTCGAGCGCCGAACCCAATCTCCCAATGTCCTAATGTACCAATCTCCCAATGTACCAATCTCCCAATCTACCACCCTACTTCCTCGCCATCACATCGACCCTGACCACCTGATTCGGCGCCAACACGTCCGGGATCGCGGCGGCGCCGGCTGCGAACGCTTCGGCGATGCCGGCGCGGACCTCATCCCAGTATGCCCGCGCGGCAGCCCACTTGTCTTCCCGGAAGCGCATCACCCAGCCGCGCAGGTCCTCATCTTTCAGGCTATCCCTGGCCCACAGTTCGAGATACTGCCAAATCACGTCAATCGTGCGCCCGGTTTCCCACGGCTGGGCCGCGGCGCCCTCCAACTCATAGATCTGCCGGGCGAGCTCAAATTGGCGCGCCTTGTAGTCCACGGGGAAGTGATAGTGGGCCGAAATGATCTCGTCCACGATCACCTCGGCCCACTTGCGGTGGAACCGGCAGATGCCGCTGTTTTCGTTGAACAGCTCGTAGACCATCCGCTCGACGCATTTGCGCCCCAGGTCGCGCGGGGGCAGGAAGTCCAGCCCGTAATAGACGAAGTACTTGCCCATCATCGGCATCGGGCTGAACATGCCCGGCACCCAATACTGGTTGGGCGTCATGCAGCCTTGGGCGCCGTGCGACAGGAACACGGCGCGATCTGTAGTGGTTTTCCCGCGTTCCGTCAGACCATAGCGTTCATCCAGCGCCCTCGCGGCCGCGCGGATGTCCTGGCGGAAGAGAGCGCAGCGCTCATCGAACATGAGCGCATAGACCACTTCGGCCGCGTAGTCGGCGTTGCGCTGCGATGCCAGCACCAGGTCGAAAGCCGCAGGATCGGACGCGAAGTCAAAGCGCATGGCGCTGGCCGGGGGAAGCCCGAAATCCTCGGGCGTGATCAGCCCGTCGCGCACCAGTTCCATGATCCATGCGACGGCGCCGCCCGTCTGGATCGCATCCAGCCCCATCGCGTCGACGAAATGGTCCAGCTCCTCGGCCGCGCGCTGATCGAAGACGCCGCATTGCGGGCCAAGCGCCGCGTACGGCTCGTAGTCCTTTTTGTAGACGCGGTCGTACTTCTTACAGGCCACCGAACAGGGTTCGCCGCAGTGCGAGAAGTGCTTGGGCTGGATGATCTCCTCGTTGAACTGCCGGAGGTAGTGATCGCGGATGAAACTGGCATGTTGCGCCAGCCGGGCCGCAGGCTCTTGATAGATCGACCTGTAGTTGAAACTGAGCAGCCGGTCGTCCACAGTGTGCATGTTGACGCCGAAAGTGCCGCCGGTCTGAAATCCCGGGACGTAGCGATACTTCTCGGTGGCGCCCAGATCCACTTTGATCATCGGTTGGCCGTAATTCTCCAGGAAGTATCCGTCGATCTCCTTGGAGTCCTTCAGATCGGGATCTTCCCAGTCACCGCCGAAGACACACGCGGCGATCCGATGCCGTTGGAGCAGGCGACTGCCGAGCCCGCCACGGCCGGCCCAGTCGTCGATCGGCGAGATCTGGCCTTTGCGAATCTGGTTGCTGCCGATGACGCCCTGGCTTGTGTGCCGCGCTGCCGGGCCCACCGCGAAGATCCGCAGCCAATCGCCATCGTATTCGGCGCGATAGCGGTCGAAGACAGCTTGTTGCAGCGCGTAGAAACCGATCAGGTAGTCACTGTCCAGGGCATCCTCCGCGTCGACCTCGCGCGAAACATGACCCGTCCAGATGGCATCCGGGTCGAGCGGCTCCAGGCGGACGCTGATCTCACCCTGGTGATGGTTCAGAATCAGCACCGAGTCCTGGGGTGCGGTCCCCTTGATGCACACGAAATCCGCGCCGATGCGGTGCATGATATATGCGGCGCCGCCCAAACTGGACACGTAGAATCCTCGCCACTGGGGCGAGTAGCCGCAAAAGACGAGCCGCCGCGAGCCGGGGATGCGCGAACCGGCCAGCGGTCCACCGCCCCAGGTCAGGATGTCGGGATCGACGCGGCCGGTCGCTCGCGCGGCTTCATTGAAGCGGACCCAGCCATAGTCCACCGGGCCGATGATGTGCAGGTCCAGGATCGGCAACACCTGGTGTTTGCCCGTGGATAGATCGATGATCAGCTCGCGCTGCATCAGTTCATGGGTCATCGGATGATCTCTGGTGGTGTGCAGTCGTGGTTGAGACCGCGTGCAATCCGCTCTTGGGTACATGCAGTGAACCCGCCAGCGCGCAGCGCGTTCGGGAGACAGCCGGAAAGGACGCTGGCGGCCTCAGCGGTGATGGCATCCGTCGGAAGCGCGGCGTGGCGTCAGGCTGCGCCCGTCCCCGGTGGCTGATCGTCTGCGGCCTCGGCCGGCGCGGCCTCCGCCGCAACATTCTCCACCGGCGCGGCCACCACCGGCGCGGCCTCCGCCGGTATCGGCGGGCTGAACTTCAGCGCCTGCTGCAGGCGTTGCACGCCGACTTTGTTGCCCTTGCCGCAGTGCGGGCAGGTGACCAGGGTGTGCTTCTTGCCCTGCTGGCTGGCCAAATAGCCCTGCATCTCCTCGACGGTGGGGGTGAAGCGCCGCCGGCATTTGTCACAAGTGATCGCAAGCATAGTGTTATCCTCCAGGCCCTATTGTACCGCGGTGTGAGGGCAATTGACAAGACGGTGTGGGTGTGATGTAATGGGGCGGTGGTATCCTCTCAATAATCCGGGGTGGCTGTGGCCGGTCTCCTGACCGAGCCACCGTGGCTCGGTCAGGAG
>MNXL01000157.1 GCA_001871755.1 Anaerolineae bacterium CG2_30_64_16 | reverse complement strand
GGTCACTTTTCAGCATACATCCACATCTGATGAGACCGAATCCGGCTTGAAACGCTACTTCGGGAAACCTGTCAGGTCTTAACTTAATGACATTGACGAACACTATTATAGCAGGGTTCCGCGGAACGCGCAAACTCGGGTTTGCGGCGTTTGGGCTCTGGACGGGCCGGGGGTTGGCATCCCGGTGGCTCCCCCACAGATAGCGAGGATTGAAGATGCGACGATTCGGCCTTGTGGTCCTCTTCGTGTTGGTGGTACTGGTGGTTTGTGCCGGCGCATACTTCGGCGGCCAGTTCCTGGTCCAGCGCTTTCGCCAGGATTTTCAACCCCGGCCAGCCTGGACCCCTGCCGGCCCGACCGCATCCCCGCGCGCGGGTCAGGCATGGACCGCACCCCCGCTGACCGTCGATCCGGCGGCCCAGGCCCCGGCCCCCACGCCGACGCGGCCGGCAATCCCGACGCCCGCTGCCCCGCCCTCTCCAACCTACGCGCCTATCACGCCCGTCGGCCAGACGCCGCAGCCGACCGCGACGACCGAACTCAGCGAGACGGCGTCGCCCGAGCCGACGGTACGCAACAGCTTCCCCTACGTCTTGGCCCGGCCGGTGCGCGATTCCAGTGGCGATTGCCCCGGTAACTATGTGCTAGGCCAGGTGACCGATCGGGCGGGCAACGGATTGCCAGATGTGCGGCTGCATCTGGTGGATGAGTATGGCCACGAGGACACCAAGATCACCAAGTCCGGGGTCGGCGAGATGGGGCGCTACGACTTTCCGCTGTTTGGCGCGCCACGGCGGTTCTACCTGACCGTAGTGGATGCAACCGGCAACGCGCTCAGCGCTTCCGTGGAGATTCCCCACGGGGTCGGCGCAAACCCGACCGCGACCTGCCACTGGGTCGATTGGCAGCGCCGCTAGAGGTGCCATGTCCGCAAGACGCGCAGCCGGGCTTGGGGCGGCCTTTGCCCTGACCACATTCCTCATCCTGCTCCTCACGGCCGGTGATGTCGGCGTCACCTGGGATGAGCCGATCTACAGCGAGGCGGCCGAACGCGCCGCGCATTGGCTGCGCCTGGTGACGCGCGGGGAGTCTCAGACGGCCTGGGATGCCCGCACTTTCGGCATCAGTTGGGGCCTGGTCAACGAACACCCGCCGCTCGTCCGCGTGTTGAGCGGCCTGGGATGGGCGCTGACGCGGGGGGTGCTGCCGCCGCCCACCAGCCACCGCGTCGGCGCGCTGGCGCTGGCAGCGTTGGCGTTGGGCGTCCTGGTGGCTGTGACGATCCGCAAACGAGGGCTGTCTGCCGGGCTTTTTGCGGGCGCGGCCGTGTTGACCATGCCGCGCCTTTTCTTCCACGCCCACCTGGCCGCACTCGACTTTCCCCTGGCGGCCGTTTGGATGCTGGCAACGTGGGCATTCTATGGGGCAATGCAGTCGCCCCGTTGGTGGAGTCCATTCCTGGTCGGCGGCGGCCTCGGTCTGGCGCTGCTGACCAAGATCAACGCAGTGTTGCTGATCCCGTTTTGGGGCCTGTGGCTGCTGATCTACCGGCGCTCCTGGCGAAGTTGGCTCGCCTATCTCTTGGGCCTGCCGGTGGACCTGGCTGTGCTGATCGCCGGCTGGCCGTGGATTTGGAAGGATCCGCTCGGCGGGCTGGTGAACTGGGTCCAGTTCTTCCGCGTCCATTTCGAAATTCGCCAGTGGTACGCCGGGCAGCTTTACATCCAGACCCCCTGGTACCTGCCGCTGGCGATGGTAGCGATCACGACGCCGGTGGCGCTGCTGGTGCTGGCGACGGTTGGCGTTTTCCATCAGAGCAAATCGCAAATGGCAAATGGCAAACCTGTTCTGAGCGGCAACCAAGGGTTGCATGCCGAAGGGACGCAAATGGCAAATCGCAAATCGCAAATCGCAAATCGCAAATCGCGACCTGTCATCCGCCGTTTGCCATCTGCGACTCCCGATTGGGTCGGACTACATTTGCTCGGCCTGCTGACGGTCCTGGGCTATTACATGCTCCCGATCACGGCCATCCACGATCAAGAGCGGTTATTGCTGCCCGCGTTCTTGCATCTGGCGGTGCTGGCGGGGGAGGGGTTTGCGGCGCTTTGGGCCTGGCTGGAAGATCGGTTGGGCCCAATCCGTAGAACGAAAAACGTAAACCCAGACGTCCAGCGCGCATTTCGTTTTACGTTTTACATTTCACGTTTCAGACATCGGGCTGTGGGCTTTGGCCTGGCCGGACTCCTCCTGCTCCCCGGCATCCTCGGCATCGCCCGCTTGCATCCGTTCGAGTTGAGCTACTACAACGAGCTCGAGGGCGGGGTGGCGGGCGCGGCGCGGCGGGGCATGGAGACCACCTACTTCGCCTCCACTTACGGCTATTTCTTGCCCTATCTCAACGCCTTGCCGGCCGGCAGCAAGCTGTGGGTGATGCCCAACAGTTGGGACGTGATCTACTACTACCAGTTGAACGGCTTACTGCGCGCTGATACCGTGCTGCTCAGGCCCGCGGGGTGGGGCAGCTCATACGACGATCGCGGCGTTCTGAGCGGCGAGGGTGGGTTGGAAAACGCGGATTATGCCCTGATCGACCGGCGGCAGACGACCTTCAATGATACGATCCCCGAGTACGCCATCCAACTCGAATGGGCGGCCAGCAAACCGGAGGTCGCCCGGTTGGAGCGGGAGGGGGTGCTGCTGGCTGCGTTTTATTGCCGGTGAGTTGGGTGGCATGGTGACAAGGCGCCACGTGAAGGATGACAGTGTGAACGGCGCACGCCGTATTCAGCGAAAGGCACTTGATGCACGCGAGGTAACGCAAGCGCTGCCGATCCTCGCGGGCCTGGTGGGGGCGCTGATCCTGTTGACCGGCGACTGGTGGGCGCGGGCCGGGTTGTGGGCGTTCGATTTCCTGCGGTACATCGGCTGGCCGTGGCGCATCGTGATGGCCGTGCTTGTCTTCAGTACGGGTATTCCCAGCGTGTACGCGCTGGTCGCGCAACTTTGGCAGAGGCGTCCAGCTCTCCCAGGGTGGCCTTTGATGCCGTTCGGTGCGCTGTTGTTTTGGTTGCTGCGCGAACAAACCTGGCGGGGGGACGCGCTGCTGAAGGTTCATCTCCTGGAGACGCAAACACTGGCCGGCGATCCCTATGTCTGGAAAGAGCCCCTGGACGCGTTTCTGGCGTACATGCTGACCGGGTTATTGCGGCCGATGAGGCTGGGCCCCGAAGTAGCCGTTGCCGCCTTGAGCGTGATGGCCGGAGTTATTTACATAATTGCAATCCTGGAAGCGAGCCGACATTTGGCGCTCGACGCAACCGGGCGGGCATTGGGGTTCATCGGTTTAGCCGCGTTGGGCAGCAGCCAGTTGTGGTTCGGGCATATCGAGAACTACAGCCTGGTGACGGCGTTGTCGGTTTTGGCCGTGGCAATGGCGCTGGGGTATCTGGCAGGGAAGCGGCCGCTGTGGGCGGTTGGCCTGGCCACCGGCGCTGCGGTCAGCTTTCATCCTCAGGCGGTATTTGCAATGCCGGCCTTGCTCGTGCTGTTCAGGCGTCGTGATGGGCTACGTCAATTGTTGACGCTGGTTGGCGCTGTGGTGATCCTGCCTTTGCTGACGGTGGCTGCGCTGCTCGTTTCCGGCGCGCGGTTGCCGGTTCTGGGGTACGGCTATGCCGGGGACTCGCAGCTCTTTTGGCCCCCGTCCCAGGCTTTGGCGCCCGGACATCTGTTGGATGCTTTGAGCAATCTCTGGTTGGTGGCGCCGCTGTTGCCTGGGCTGTTGGGCGCGGGGTTGCTGGCCCTTTTCCGGCCCGCGGCTCAGTTCCTCATGTCAGCACGACTGCCACCCCGGGAAGCGAAAACGGACCGCGGGCAAGTTTCCAAAGGTTCTCTACGTTCGCCCGTGTTCATCCGCGTCCCGTTGCCGGGCCAGCGAGAGCGATGTTTTGTGTATCTCTCGGTCCTCGCGCTGGGGCTGCTGGTCTACCACTTCACGTTTCAGAACGATCTGCCGAGACCTCAGGATTGGGATCTGTACGCGATGGTTGGCCCCGGCGTCACCCTGTGGGGACTGTGCGCCTGGTTGCGGATTGCAAATGGGGGCCGGCAAGGGGGAGCGAGCATTGGTCGGCGGGTGCTGTTGCCCGCATTGGCCTTCGCCGTGTGCTTGACCACGGGGTGGGTGGGCGTCAACCACGCATACACGCTCGTCCGCCCTGACGCGAATCAGCGCGAGCTTTACGCGCGCTACCGACTGGTCGATCTGGTGACCATTCTGCCTCAAGCGACGGTGACGCCAGCAGAGCCCTTCTGCAGCGATCCTGCCGCCGATCCAACCGGATGTCGGCGCGTGACGGAGACCAGTTTCACCATGCCCCAGGATGGCGACCTTCGCCCCGTGATCTTCGCCCATGCCCCGGCGCAGATCGCGTTTCCGCTGGATGTGCCGGCGGGGGCGAGCTTCCTGTGGCTCAGCCCCGCGCTGGACCCCCTGGCGTGGGGCTGGGGTGGTGACGGCGTGACTTTCCAGGTGCGCATTCGGCACGCCAGCGGAGACGACCTGCTGTGGGAACGGCGCCTGACACCCGCGAACCAGGCCGATCTCGATTGGGGGGAGGTTTTTGTGCCGCTGGATGATTATGCGCGACAATCGGTCACACTTCTACTGGTCACGACACCCGGTCCGGCCGGTGACAACGCGGCGGATCGGGCGGGGTGGGGGCTGCCCTGGCTGATGCGCGGCGCCGTGGATGGATAACTGAGCGACAAAGTTGGGGGGGCGCGAATAAGCCCTCCGGCAGGGCCTAACCCACGAGTTCCTTGCTTTTTGTGCAAGAACTTTGTGGGCGGCTGGCGCTAAGTTGTCACCTTCCCACCGTGGCTCGGTCAGGAGACCGGCCACAGCGAGCGATTCCCCGAAGAATTGAGAAGATACGGTAGATCGATGTTCGCTGCGAGCATCTGCTTGCTAAAGCCAGATGCCTGCATTATACTGCTGTCAGCGATCAACCAAGCGTAAGCCGCCATCAGCCGGGCGACACGAGGAGATGTCTGCATCCATGAAGACTATGAAAGCGCTCGTCAAGAAG
>MNXL01000103.1 GCA_001871755.1 Anaerolineae bacterium CG2_30_64_16 | reverse complement strand
CTCCTCGGTGACAACCAGGCGATGATCGAGGCGATCGCGACCGCGTGGGCGCGGATCGGCGTGCAGGTGGCCGCTCAAAACGTGACCCTGCCCGGCCTGACCAGTGACTTCCTGGCGCCGCGCACGTTCGATGTCGCGCTGGTGCACTGGGAGCTGGCCGGTGACCCGGACCCCTACCCGTTGTGGCATTCCACCCAGATCCAGGATGGCCAAAACTACGCGGGTTGGGACGACGCGGCCGCGGATGCGGCGATCGAGCAGGCGCGGGCCATCACCGACCGCGCCGTCCGCCGGGAACACTACGTGCAGTTCCAACGGCTCTTTGCGGACGAGGCGCCGGCCTTGCTGCTGTACCATCCGGTTTACACCTACGGCGTGCGGGACAAAGTACATGCGGTGCAGCTTGCGCCGCTGAACAGCCCCGCCGACCGTTTTCGGAACATCGCCGACTGGTACATCGTGACCAAACGGATCACCGTGGGAAACCAGGGAGCTGGGAACTGAGCAGACATGTCGAGCCCATGGCCCTGAACTTGACAGCCTGCGCCAGAGGTGCTATAAATGGCGTTACAATCGGATAGGGCCGTTCCAGAAAAATAGATGTCCCAATATCGTCGGTTTCTCTGGGAATCTCAGGAGGTTCTGGAATGAGTATTTTTCTGGAACTATCCAGGCGAGCCGAAGTGGCGGAATGGCAGACGCGCCAGGTTCAGGACCTGGTGAGGGCTAACCTCGTGTGGGTTCAACTCCCACCTTCGGCACCAGGTTTTGACAGGTCCCACGCCGTTTCGGTCGTGGGATTTTGTGCCTCAGCCTCCGATTTCCGGGAGGAGAGCAGGCGATGACTCAACAGCGCTGGCAGCGGTTTCTCCCCGAACGTTCGCAGTGGCTGCTGCTTCTGGTTGTGCTGGCGGTGATCTTCGCCCTGGTTGGCTTCATCAACCTGGCGATCATCAAGAGCACCGCGCTGGCCGAGAATCAGGCTGCCCGGGTCCGCCTTGATCGGGCAAAGGACCAGGGCCAGCGATTGCGGGACGCGTTGGTGGTCGGGCAGCAGGGGCAAAACGTTCCGAGCAAGGGTTGGGACTACTTCCGGCTGACGCCACCGGGGGTGACGGTGGTGGCGCCGGCTTCCGAAGCGGCGCTGTCGGTCGTGGGAGAAGTGGCTCTGACAGGTCAAAAGCACGCGGCCGGCCCGCCCTTTTGGGCCGACTGGCTGAAACGTCTGGTCAAACCTTGACAAATTCGAGTAGCTGCGTATAATAGCGGTAATGACGTTGCGGGGTGGAGCAGTGGCAGCTCGTCGGGCTCATAACCCGAAGGTCACAGGTTCGAGTCCTGTCCCCGCTACCTGGGCAACGAATGGCTTATGGGGACACCATAAGCCATTCGTTTATGGACAAACGGCGACGTAGCTCAGTGGCAGAGCAAGCGGCTCATAATCGCTGGGTCCTCAGTTCGAGTCTGAGCGTCGCCATAAGAGCGCAAGGTGTAGTGGGGCAACCCACAGCATTTCATAACCCCTTGGGGTGGATGCTTCGCCCCAAGGGGTTTTTCTATGCCCCCACGCCATCAGACTCACATCTGTTGCCGCCGGCATTCGGAATACTGGAGGAACTTGAAATTGACTGTGAACAACACGACGACATTGATCGCCCCTTACGGCGGCAGGCTGATTGACTTGATGGCGCCAGCCGAGGCGTTGGCCGACCTCAAGGCGTACGCCGGCCGGCTGCCTTCGATCCAGGTTTCTGAGCGGGTTGCCTGCGACCTGGAGCTGTTGGCCACCGGCGCGTTCTCGCCGCTGGATCGCTTCATGGGCCAGGCCGACCACCAGCGGGTGCTGGACGAGATGCGGCTGACTGACGGCCATCTGTTCCCCATCCCGATCACGCTGCCCGTGGAATCAGGCCCCGACATCGTGCTGGGCCGCGACATCGCGCTGCGCAACGCCAAGAACGAGCTGCTGGCGGTGCTGACGATCGAGGAGATCTACGCGTGGGATCGGGACGAGGTGGCGCGCAAGGTCTTCGGGACGGCCGACCTGCGCCACCCGTTGGTGGCCGAGATGCACCGCTGGGGACCGCTGAACCTCTCGGGCCGCCTGCAGGTCTTGCAGCTCCCCACTCACTACGACTTCCAGGCCCTGCGCCTCACACCCGCCCAAACGCGGGCCAGACTCGAGACGCTGAGAACGGCAAATCCGAAATCCCAAATCCCAAATCCGCAATTGAACGTGGTCGCCTTTCAGACCCGCAATCCCTTGCATCGGGTGCACGAGGAGCTGACCAAGCGGGCGATCGAGGCGGTGGACGGTGTACTGCTGCTGCATCCAGTGGTCGGGCTGACCAAGCCGGGCGATGTCGATCACTTCACCCGCGTGCGCACCTATCGGGCGTTGGCCGAGCGCTACTACGACCCGGACCGGATCGTGCTGAGCCTGTTGCCGCTGGCGATGCGGCTGGCCGGCCCGCGGGAAGCGGTCTGGCATATGCTCATCCGGCGCAACTACGGCGCCAACCACCTGATCGTCGGCCGGGATCACGCAGGGCCGGGGGTCGATTCGACGGGCAAGCCGTTCTACGGGCCGTACGATGCGCAAGAGCTGGCCGAGCGGTATAGCGCGGAGTTGGGCGTCCAGATTGTGCCGTTCACAATGTTGGTCTATTTGCCGGACGAGGGGCGCTACGAGGAGATATCGAAGGTGGCGGCTGGGGTGCAGACGGCCAACATCTCGGGCACCCAGGTGCGGGACGAATACCTCAACAACGGCCGGCAGCTGCCGGCGTGGTTCACGCGGCCGGAGGTGGCCGAGATCCTGGCGGAGAGCTACCCGCCGCGGCACAAACAGGGGGTGTGCATCTGGTTCACCGGGCTGAGCGGCGCGGGCAAGACCACCACGGCCGAGGTGTTGACGGAGCTGCTGCTGGAGCATGGCCGGCAGGTGACGGTGCTGGACGGCGACGTGGTGCGAACCCACCTGTCCAAGGGGTTGGGGTTCAGCAAGGAGGACCGCGACATCAACATCCGGCGGATCGGCTACGTGGCGGCGGAGATCGTGCGGCACGGCGGGACGGTGGTGTGTGCGGCGGTGAGCCCGTACCGGGCGACGCGCGGGGACGTGCGGCGGATGGTGGGGAGCGAGCACTTCGTGGAGGTGTTCGTCGACACGCCGCTGGCGGTGTGCGAGAGCCGCGACTACAAGGGGATGTACGCCAGGGCGCGGCGCGGGGAGATCAAGGGATTCACGGGGATCGACGACCCGTACGAGGCGCCGGAGCACGCCGAGATCGTGTTGGACACGGTGAGCCATACGCCGGAGGAGAACGCGCACGTCATCGTGGACTACCTGAGCGGCCAGGGATTGGTGCGCGTAGCCGAGCGACCGGCGCCTTCCGCTTCTCAGAGCCATCTGGATAACTCGCTCGGACCGCCGTTCGACGAGCTCAGGAGAGCCGCTCACGATGCAGTCTCCTGACCGTGCCCGGCTCGGGGGAGCAACCATCATGATGACGGTAAGAACAGATCACGCGCTACTCTCATCGGCCACGGCGGCCGGCACGATCACGGTCGTGTCCGGCCTGCCGCGCTCCGGCACCTCGATGATCATGAAGATGCTGGAGGCCGGCGGCATGGCCGCGCTCACCGACGGCCAGCGCGCGGCCGACGCCGACAACCCTAAGGGCTACTACGAGTTCGAGCGGGTCAAGGCGTTGCCCAAGGGGGACACGGGCTGGTTGCCCCAAGCCGATGGCAAGGCTGTCAAGGTGATCTCGGCGCTCCTGGAGCACCTGCCACCAGACTACACCTACCGGGTAATCTTCGTTCGGCGAGAGATGGCGGAAGTGCTGGCATCGCAGCGCAAGATGCTGGCGCGCCGCGACGAGCCGGCCGATCAGGTCAGCGACGCAGAGCTGACGCGGCTGTTCGAAAAACACCTGCGCAAGGTGGAGGGCTGGCTCGCGGCGCAGCCCAACATCTCGGTGCTCGATGTCGACTACAACGAGATGCTCCGGGATCCCGGCCCGTACATCAGCCAGATCAACACATTCCTGGGGAACAGCCTTGACGCCACGAAGATGGCGCGGGTCGTGGATCCCGGCCTTTACCGCAACCGGGCAGCCTCCGCCTGACCAAACTCGTGGCAGCGCCGACCTGGAGGGAGACACGTGAAAGAAACCATCCTTGTCACAGGGGGGGCCGGGTTTATCGGTTCCCACATCGTCGATGCTTTCATCGCGGCTGGCTACCACGTGGCAGTGGTGGACAATCTCCACACGGGGAAGCGGGAGAATGTCAACCCGGCCGCGGTCTTCCACCAGGTGGACATCCGGGACGCGGCC
Source organism: Anaerolineae bacterium CG2_30_64_16 (assembly GCA_001871755.1). Lineage (GTDB taxonomy): Bacteria > Chloroflexota > Anaerolineae > CG2-30-64-16 > CG2-30-64-16 > CG2-30-64-16. The sequence goes on along the minus strand of MNXL01000103.1, from coordinate 848 downwards.
GCCCTGGCGGCTGTGTTCGTGGCCGAAATGCCGGTCGCGGTGGCGCACCAGGCCGCGCTGGTTGATGTGCGCGCGGCCCTGGTCGATCCGATCACCTATGCCGCGGTCAATGTGATCGGGACGCTGAACCTGCTGGAGGCGGCCCGCGCGGCCGGCTGTGTGCGTAAGTTCATCTTCGCCTCCACCGGCGGCGCGATCTACGGCGAGCCGGCCGAATTGCCGGCCACCGAAGCGTGCCCGGCCCTTCCTCTGGATCCGTACGGCGTCAGCAAGCTGGCGTGCGAGCACTACATTGCCACCTATCGCCATAACTTCGGCCTGGATTACTGCATCCTGCGCTATGCCAACGTTTACGGGCCACGCCAGGACGCGTCCGGAGAGGCGGGGGTGGTCGCGGTCTTTGCCAGCCGGATGTTGGGAGGACGGGAGGCCGTGATCAACGGCGACGGCATGCAGGATCGGGATTTCGTCTACGTGCGGGACATCGCCCGGGCGAACGTGCTGGCGTTGACGCACGGCAGCGGCATCTACAACGTGGGCACGGGCGTGCCCACGAACATCAACACGCTGTTTCAGGAGTTGGCGCGGCTGACCGGTTACGCCCGGCCCGAACAACACGGCCCGGCCAAGCCGGGCGAGGTCTACACCAGCTTCCTGGCTGCCGAGCTGGCCCGGCGCGAGTTGGGTTGGACCCCGGAGACATGTCTGGCAGACGGCCTGGCCGAGACGGTGGCCTTCTTCAGATCACACCAGAAGTAAAAAAGGGCGGTCAGCCCTGGGGTGGTATCCTCTCAATAATCCGGGGTGGCTGTGGCCGGTCTCCTGACCGAGCCACCGTGGCACGGTCA
>MNXL01000051.1 GCA_001871755.1 Anaerolineae bacterium CG2_30_64_16 | reverse complement strand
GCCCGGTGACGGCCGCCAGCCGGCTCTGCTCGTGGGCCAGGTCCCCGCCCAACGCGGCGACGCGGGCAGCCTGTGACGCGGCCTGGCCGTAAGCCAGCAGATCGGCCAGGCCCTGAATGCCGTCCACCAGGGTCGCGTTCAACCCGGCGCGCACTGCCACCAGCCGCGCTCCCGGCCCCCGGCTCAACAGCCGCGTGAGCACCGGCGCGGCGACGCCGGTCAACGCCTGGAAGAGAAGCAGGGCGAGCGCCAGGCGCCGGTCGAAGCTCGCAAAGAAGACCCACATCAGCCCCGCGATGAGCAGCGCCACGAAGGGCGGCGCGACGGCCCGGATGTAGAAATGCTCCAACGTGCCGATGTCGGCCACGATCCGACTCAACAGGTCGCCGCTCCGCCGGCTCAGCAGCCCGGCCGGGGCCAACGGCTCCAGCGCCGCGTAGAAGCGGGTGCGCAGCCGGGCCAGCACCCGGAAGGTCACCTGGTGGGAGACCAGCCGCTCGGCGTAGCGAAACAGGCCGCGCGTGATGCCGAAGAAGCGCACGCCCACGATCGCCACCTGCAACGCGGCGATGGAGGGGTGCAGCGCGGCGCTGGCGATGATCCAGGCCGACGTGGCCATCAGGCCGATGCCGCTGCTGATCGTCGCAAAGCCCAACAGGACCGAGAGTACGATCCACGGCCAGAAGGGAGCGAGGAAGGAGAGCAAGGATCGGAGAATGGAGATTGAAGATCGCGGGTCCGGATTTGGTGAGGATTGCATGGCCCGACATCGACGAAAGCGACTGCTCAAGAAACGGAAAGCCATTGCAGATCAATCGCCTGGTCACTGGTTCCCTGTATGATGGCACAGGTATTGTCGCCGTTGAGCCAGGCCAGTTCGAATTCAGCGTGGACAATCCGCTGAGGAGCGTGCGCGAAAGCAGGATCGTTAACCAACACATGCTCCCGGTTCAGACCGATTACAACCAGGGCGTGGTTAGTAGTAACCGACCAATAGGAAAGCTCACCAGTATCCACAAACACAATCACTGGGTGACCTGCGCGCAGATATGTCGCCAGGATGGCCAACGTTGCCTCGCGGTAGGTTACATCGAACTGTAGGCGACTCAATCGAAGGATGTTGCGGCGGGGCGCGCCAATCGGACCGATATCCAGGAGCGCTAACAGACGATCGTAGGCTACTGGCCGGCCCAGGTATTCCAGCACCATAGCTGCACACGCGGCCAGGCAATCGGAGCCGGCCGCTTGCTCACGGTGTGGGACTGGCAGGGGTGGGAAAGTGAGCGGCAAGATCTCGGGCATGGCGGCCGATCTCCAGGATCTCTTCGGGGGTAACCAGGAGTTGACCTGTCTCGACATCAACGCTTATTGAACCCACCGTGCCAATCGGTCCCGCGTTTGGAAGCGCCAGTACCACCGGCACGCGCCAGCAGATCTGCTCCCCGATCACCAGAGTTGGCTCCCCCACTCTCAACAGGTAGCTAATCTCATCAGCCACAAATCGACGTACTATCCGCTGAGCGGCTCTAGCAGAGTAGTTTTGCTGGGCCGAGACCTGAATCGTGAATTGGATGGCACCCGTCTGAGGTAGCTGCTCCATAACGGCTTCCATGTCCCAAGCCTCCTATGGGAATTCCAAGTGTAACCACTCCGCTCTCTGTCATTCGGAGCGCAGCAAAGCCCGTCCTGAGCGAGACCGAAGGGAATCTCGGTTCCAGTGCGGACGAGATTCTTCGTCGCAAAAAGCCGCTCCTCAGAATGACAGCCTGAGCAGTTACTCCCAAGCGGCTAAGCCCGCACCCGATCTCACATCCGGGCCAAATGATCGACTGAATTCTATCACGTTTGTTTGGAGGACACAAGCAAAGTCTCATCGCCACCAATCAGTTTGTGATAGAGTCCTGCTGCGCGGAGCAAGTCGGCGTGTGTGCCTGACTCGACGATCTGTCCCCTGTCCAGCACCACGATCCGGTCGGCGTGGCGGACGGTGTGCAGGCGATGCGCGATCACCAGCGCGGTCCGCCCGCGGAGCAGCCGCTCGATGGAGGCCTGCACCAGGGTTTCGGTGTCGGGGTCCAGGTGCGCGGTGGCCTCATCCAGGATCACGAAGGGCGCGTCCTTCAGGAAGGCGCGGGCGAGGGCGATGCGCTGGGCCTGACCGCCGCTCAATCGGGCGCCGCGCTCGCCGATGACCGTGTCGTAGCCGTGCGGCAGCGCCTGGATGAACTCGTGCGCGTGCGCCTGGCGCGCCGCCTCGATCACTTCGGCCCTGCTCGCAGCGGGGTGGGCCAGGCGGATGTTGTCGGCGACGCTCGCGTTGAAGAGATAGGGCATCTGCGGCGCCCAGGCGACCTGCGCCCGCCAGGCGTCGGCCGGCAGATCAGCCAACGCCGTGCCGTCCACAGTGATCTGTCCGGCCGTCGGCTCGATGAAGCGTAGCAGCAGTTGCGCGACCGTGCTCTTGCCCCCCCCGCTCGGCCCTACCAGCGCGACCACCTGACCGGGGGGGATGTCGAAGGAGATGCCGTTGAGGGCGGGACGGCCGTCAGGGAAGGTGTAGTGGATGTCGGCAAAGCGGATTGCGAATTGTGGATTGCGAATTGTGGATTCGGACCACCGCGGTGAAGGATAATCCGAAATCGGCAATCCGAAATCCAAAATCGAGAAGATCCGCCCCGCCGCGGTAACCCCCGCAATCCCGGCGTGGAAGCGCGTGCCGAGCAGCCGCAAGGGCAGATAGAATTCTGGGGCCAGGATCAGCACGAAGAACGCCTGCTCGAACGAAAGATGGCCGTAGAGCAGCCGCAGTCCGATCTCCACCGCCACGACCGCGGTGCTGAGGGTGGCGACCAGCTCCAGCACCAGTGCGGAGAGAAACGCCACCCGCAGCACGCCCATCGTCGCGTCCCGGTGCCGCTCGCTGATCTCTGCGATCACCCGGATTTGCTCCCGGCTGCGGTTGAAGATCTTGAGCGTGGTCAGCCCTTGCAGCACGTCGAGGAAGTGGGCGCTCATGCGGCTGAGCGCGGTCCACTGCCGCCGGGTCATGGTGTCGGCCAGGTTGCCGATCAGGATCATGAAGAGGGGGATCAGCGGCGCGGTCAGCAGCAGGACCAGGCCCGACACCAGGTCCAGGGGGGTGACGAAGATCAGGATGGTCAGTGGGACGAGCGCGGCCAGCGCCAGTTGCGGGAGATACTCGCGGAAGTACGCGTCCAGCGCCTCGACCCCCTCGACGACAGTGTTGGTGAGCTCGCCGGTGCGTTCCCCGCGGGCATAGTCCGGCCCCAGGTCCAGCAGATGGGCAAAAAGCCGCTCCCGCAGGGCGGTCTTGACCCGGGCCGCGACGCGATGGGCCGCCAGCTCACCGCCCCACAGCGCCGCCGCGCGGGCCACGACCAGGGCCAGCAGGATGATCAGCCAGGGGCTGACGTCGGCCAACGACTGGCCGGCCAGGAACACCGCGTTGACTGCCCGGCTCAGGTAGCGGGCCTGGAGGACGGTCACGATGCCGCCGCCCAGGCCCAGCGCGACAGTCAGCGCCAACCAGACCCAAACCGGCCGCGCCTGCCGCAACAGGCGGGTATCGAAGAGGTTCATGACTGTTGGCTTCTAGTACTCCAACGCCTCCGCGGTGACCCGCTTGCGGAAGATCCAGTAGGTCCAGCCCTGATAGAGCAACACAACCGGCACGAAGATCGCGGCCACGATCGTCATCACCTTCAGCGTGTACGGGCTGGAGGACGCGTTGGTCACGGTCAGGCTCCAGTCAGGGTTGAGGCTGGAGATCATGACGCGCGGGTAAAGGCCCCGGAATACGGTCGCCACAGACAACACGATCGCCAGCGCGTTGATCCCGAAAGCCCAGCCGTTGCGGCCCGACCGCAGCAGCCAGCCCACCGCCAGGATCGCCACGCCCGCGCCCACGGCCGTGACGCCGGGGTTGAAGCCCAGGCGGGTGAACACATCGGTCACGAAGTAGGTGGCGATCACCAGCCCGAGCACGATCACCGCGTTCGGCAGCCACAGGCGCCTGGCGGTCTGCTGAGCGCGCTGCTCGATCTTGCCGGTGGTGCGCAGGCTCAGGAAGATCGCGCCGTGCAGCGTAAATGCGCCCAGCGCCGTGAGCCCGCCCAGCAACGCGTACGGGTTGAGCAGGTTCCAGAACCCGCCCACGTACTGCATGTTCCCGTCGATGGGCACCCCGCGCACGATGTTGGCCAGCGCCACGCCCCACAGCAGCGCCGGGACCGCGCTCCCGAAGAAGATCAGCCAATCCCACAGCGCGCGCCAGCGGGGATTCTTGTGCTTGCTGCGGAACTCGAATGCCACGCCGCGGCCGATCAGCGCGACCAGCATCAGGAAGAGTGCCAGGTAGAACCCGCTGAACAGGGTCGCGTACCAGTTGGGGAATGCCGCAAACATCGCGCCGCCCGCGGTCAGCAGCCACACCTCGTTGCCGTCCCAGAACGGCCCGATCGTGTTGATGATCACGCGGCGCTCGGTGTCATCCTTGCCTAGAAACGGCAACAGGATGCCGACGCCGTAATCAAAGCCTTCCAGGAAGAAGAAGCCGGTGAACAGGACCGAGATCAGGATGAACCAGAGCGTATTGAGACTCATAACTCACCTCCGCGAGGGGGTAAACAAGGAAACGAGTAGACAAGTAGACAAGGAAACGAGGTACCTTCTCAATAATCCGGGGACAGCTCGGGCCGGTCTCCGACCGTGCCCGTCGTGGCTCGGTCAGGAGACCGGCCACAGCAGGCCCCGGAAAATTGAGCAGATACGAACGGCGGCCACAGCATACCCCGAAAAATTGAGAGGACACCAGGCGGGCGCATCACGCAACTCGAACCCCGTCAGTACGCCGCGGCGGCGGTATGACTGACGTCAGCCCGGGCATACTTCACCAACAGGTAGACGTCCACCGCCATCAGCGCGCCGTAGATCAAAGTGAAGCCCAGCAGGGAGATCAGCACTGTGCCGCCGGCGACGTTGGGCGAGACCGCGTCCGCGGTCTTCTGCAGGCCGAACACGATCCACGGTTGGCGGCCCAGTTCGGTCAACAGCCAGCCGGTACTGTTCGCCAGGTAGGGCAGACCGATGGCCAGCGGCAGCCAGCGCAGAAACCTTCGCTTGTCCACATATTGGCCCTTGTAAACCAGGTACAGGCCGACCAGCGCGATCAACGCCATCAGGAACCCGGCCCCCACCATGCCGCGGAAGCTCCAGTAGGCCATGAAGACGGGCGGCACGTAATCCCCGGGACCGTATTGTTGCTCGTATTCGGCCTGCAGGTCGTTGATCCCCTTGACCTCTCCCGAGAGACGGTTGTAGGCAAGCAAGCTCAGCAGGCCGGGGATTCGGATCGCAAAGACTTCGCGACGGCCCGACAGGTCGCCGACGGTGAACAGTGACATGGACGCCGGGTCTTCACTTTGGTAGAGCGCCTCGGCCGAAGCCATCTTCATCGGCTGGGCGCGCACCATGTGCTGGGCCTGCGAGTGCCCGACCAGGATCACCAACACGCTGCTGAGGGCCGCGGTCACCACCGCGATCTGGAACGAGCGGCGGAAGAGGGCGGATTGGGGATCTGCGGATTGCCGACCTTCTACGTGTACCCGGAGCAGCCGGTAGG
>MNXL01000402.1 GCA_001871755.1 Anaerolineae bacterium CG2_30_64_16 | reverse complement strand
CTGGTCTCCAGTGTCAACATCATGGGCTTCGTGGCCGCGCTGGCCGCGTACCGGGACGGCCAGCCCTGGCTCGACGCTTGTCTGGCCTATCTCAACGGCAACTGCGACTTCCTGGGGAACTACGTGGCCGCCAACCTGCCCGGCGTCACCATGCGCCGGCCGGAAGGCGCCTACCTGGCCTGGCTCGATTGTCGGCAGGCGGGCATTTCCGGTGACCCGGCGCGCTTCTTCCTGAAGCAGGCGCGGGTTGCCCTGAACGACGGACCACGGTTCGGCCGCGGCGGCGAGGGATTCGTGCGGCTGAACTTCGGCTGCCCGCGCGCGACGCTGGTGGAGGCGCTGGGGAGGATGGAGAGGGCGTTGAGGAAAGATATTGGGTATTAGGTATTGGGTATTAGGTATTGGTATTGGGTTTGGGCGTTGGCAGTTGTTTGTGAAAATCCTCTTGGCACGAACGAGCTTCTCGGTGTATACTAGCGGAGACAGACGGGCGTGTCACACCATGACAAACCCAAAGTTCGGGGAGCGGTTCAGCGGTTATGACCGACCACGAATCAGAAGACGGTACAGGACGAGGCAGTTTCAACTGGTCTGAACTGGATTGCGGAAACGAGTATTTCTGAAGCTTGTCCTGAGCAAAGTCGAAGGATCGCTCGCCAGCACTGCCCTACCCTCCGCACAGGTGGTGACAGGATAGATCCGGATCAACTAGCCGCCAAATGACGGATCCGTCGCCACTGCTACCCAGTGCAGGCCCAGGGCCTGTGTGTGCGACGGGCTCCACAGCCGGATGGGCATTTCTAATTGTCGCCGGTGGGCATTTCTAGTTGTCGTTTGACAGAGAGCGGCTTTTGAACGTGCGACTGAGAAAGCAAGAGCGTTCATAGATGAAGACACAGAGCCTTGACCGCGCTATGAAGGTGTGAACTTGGCATTCTGATAACCTCCGATAGGCGGTGGTAAACTACCGGCAAAAACGAAGTACCTGAGTGATGCGGTGAATATCCGAAAACTAACCCTTGGGAGGTGAGCCATGCACAAGTGGATGTTGGTTACAGCAGTGTTCCTGGGCCTGTTGGCCTTGAGCGGAGTGGCGCTGGCCCAAAGTGGCTGTCCACCGGAGGCCAGGGTAATTGTGGACGGGCCGCTGTGCTCGGGCACTCAGGTGGTGACGGGGCGGGTAGCAGGCACGGCCTGCGGTGACGCGGCAGTAACCATCCGGCACACGGCAACCTGCGACGGCATAGACGACCTGCTGGTGGGCGCCGGGCGTACGACGGCGAATGGTGATTTCACTGTACCATTAAGCGAGACGTTATACTCAGGGCACTTGGGTTGCTCCGACGAATCCGCATGGATCAATGTGGACGTCGAGTGCCCCTGTGGGCCCCTGGAGGTAAGGGAAGACATCCCTGGGACACCCAAGACCCTTATTCCTCCACACATTCCCCTGCCACAGGCGGGAGCAACTATCATCACAGGTCTATGGGATCCGTTCTGTGCAGGCGCGACGCTCACCGTCACCGATCAGGATGGCAACGTCATCGGTACAGGCGTTGTCCAGGCGGATGGCAGCTTCGTTATCCAATTGCTGCGTCCGCTGGAGACAGATGAGGTCGTCTTCATCACCGTCGTCGGTACCGCCGTCAGTGATATTTGTAGATTCTGTACCGTACCCAAGGATTTCACCTACCAGCTAGGACCCGTTTCCATTCCCGAGTCGTCCACGCTGCTGCTGTTAGCCTGCGGCCTGGCTGGTCTGGCTGGGGTGGTAAAGGCCAGGCGGATTCTACCGCCGAAAACACAGCAGTAGACAACATCACGCCACCAACTTGACGACAGGGGTCGTGGCTTTCGGGGTTTTCTCTGCGCGGCGGCTCCGGCATCACCGGCGGCTGTTGGACTTCCCCGGCTCAGTTGCAGTTATGGTCAGAACTGAAACCCCTCTTGCTCAAGTTTGAGCCCACGCGCCAGCATGTGAGTGATCAGCGGTTGCAGGTCGGCCAAAATCGTGTAGCCTTGCAAGCGCGCCAGAAGACGCCGGTCGTTCAGCGTCAGCGGCCTGGCCCAACGGGCGCGACGCCGGCATCCCCGGCAACCCGGCGCGGTTCTTCCTCGAAGCAGCGCGGGTGGCCCTGAACGACGGCCCTCGATTCGGCCGCGGCGGCGAGGGATTTGCCCGGCTGAACTTCGGCTGTCCGCGCGCGACGCTGGTGGAGGCGCTGGGGAGGATGGCGTGGAGCGGGGAGCGATGCGCCATTGGGAGCATGGGGTACCATGACCGATAGCGGAGAGGAAGATGGCGGTCAAAGACTATCACGAGTTGCGGGTTTATCAGCTCGCTTGTCAGATGGCGGTACGCATCCACGAACTGACGAAGTCTTTTCCGGTAGAGGAGCGTTACAGCCTGACTGATCAAGTCCGCCGTTCTTCGCGCTCGGTCTGCATGAACATCGCCGAAGCATGGTGCAAGCGGCGCTATCCCAAGAGTTTTGTCAGCAAGCTGACCGACGCCGATGGAGAAGCCGCCGAGACGGTCGTATCGCTGGATTTTGCCTCGCACTTCAAGTATATCTCGCTTGAAGTGCACAAGGAGCTGACCGATCACTACGATCACATCTGCAGCCAACTGGCGACCATGATGGCCGAACCCGAGAAATGGGTGCCCAAGAACACCCCACGCTCCACGCTCCACAATCAACATAAGCTCACAGAACTGACCAAACAAAAAGCCTCCGTTTCAAGAACGAAGGCTCTCTGCTCAGGTATCCCAGGAGCGATTTGAACGCTCGGCCTCTTCCTCCGCAGGGAAGCGCTCTATCCGCTGAGCTACTGGGACACATTGCCTTGAACACCAAGGCGAGGCGGGGAGGGAGGGATTTGAACCCTCGAAGGATGTTGCCACCCTTACCCACTTAGCAGGCGGGCGCACTAGACCAGGCTATGCGACCTCCCCCCATGGTTGCTTTTTTCTGGCGGAGGGAGAGGGATTCGAACCCCCGGTGACGTTGCCGCCACAACGGTTTTCAAGACCGTCGCCATAAGCCTCTCGGCCATCCCTCCAACGGGATCCCTCACGACCGGAGGAAAGTATACCACCGTGACGGCCAGTTGTCAAAACCGGGGTGATACGGGCCCCCCAAAACCACTCTTGCGCCGGGCGGGTGACCGGTGTATAATACGGACCAGACAAGTACGGCACAAATCTGCCTCCGTGCCGGACAAACCAGGCTTTGTGGTGAGTTCGTCCTGAGCCCCGTACTGAGCGTGTCGAAGGGCCAGTCGAAGGGCTCAGCCGAACGGTTTCTCCGAACGCGCACGGCGCGTCGAAACCTGGTTTGTCCGGCATCACCTGACCGGCTACCTATACTGAACGGAAATGGATGCAGTGCAAATTGCAGGTGATCGCGGTCAGCGACGCCGACCTGGAAGCGCTGGACTACATCCTGCAAGGCTTCGAGGTCGTCGGCGAGCTGGAGTAAACGGCTGGTCTCGCATCCTGAGTAAGCCGAACGGAGTGAGGGTTGTATCGAAGGGTGCGAGACCAGGCCGGCCCGAGCGCCATCTCTCACCCGATCCGTTCGATCCCGCCCATGTAGGGCCGCAGCAGTTCCGGGATCAGGATCGAGCCGTCCGCCTGCTGATAGGTCTCGAGCAGCGCGATCATCACCCGCGGCAGCGCCAGGCCTGAGCCATTCATCGTGTGGACGAACTCGGGCCGGGCGCCCGGCTCGGGCCGGTAGCGGATGTTGGCGCGGCGGGCCTGGAAGTCCATGAAGTTGGCGCACGAGCTGACCTCCAGCCACTCGCCGCAGCCCGGCGCCCACATCTCGACGTCGTACTTCACCGCGGCCACGAAGCTGAGGTCGCCGGTGCACATCTGCACCACCCGGTGCGGGATGCCCAGCGCCCGGCAGACGTCCTCCGCGTTGTCGAGCAGCTTCATCAGCTCGGTCATCGAATCCTCAGGCCGGGTGAACTTGACCATCTCCACCTTGTCGAACTGATGCCCGCGCTTGATGCCGCGCACGTCACGGCCGGCGCTCATCTTCTCCCGCCGGAAGCAGGGCGTGTACGCCACGTGGCAGATCGGCAGCCGGTCGCCATCCAAAATCTCCTCGCGGTAGAGGTTGGTCACCGGCGCCTCGGCGGTGGGGATCCACCAGAAGTCCTCCTCCGCGTCGTGGTAGAGGTTATCGCCGAACTTGGGCAGGTTGCCCGTGCCCACCAACACCTCGGCCTTGACCATGTAGGGCGGGTAGATCTCGGTGTAGCCGTGCTGCGTGGTGTGCAGGTCGAGCATCCAGGCGATCAGCGCGCGTTGCAGCCGTGCGCCCGCCCCCTTGAGCACGTAGAAGCGCGTGCCGCTGAGCTTGACCCCCCGCTCGAAGTCGATGATGTCGAGCGCGGTCCCCAGGTCCCAATGCGGCAATGGCTCGAAGTCGAAGGCCGGCAACGCCCCCTCCTGGCGCACCACCACATTCTCGCGCTCGTCCCGGCCCACCGGCACGCTGGGGTGCGGCAGATTGGGGATCCGCAGCATGGCGTCCCGCAGATCAGCCTCCATCCGCGCCAGCTCCTCGTCCAGGCCGGCGATCTGCGCCCCGATCTGCGTCATGCGCGCGCGCAGCCCCTCCCCCGCGGCGCGCTGGCCGGCCCGCATGAGCGCGCCGATCTCCTTCGAGCCCGCGTTCCGCTCAGCCCGCAGCGCCTCCACTTCGGTCAAGATCGCCCGCCGCCGCTCGTCCAGCGCCAGCGCCAGCGCCACGGGCGCGTCCTCGGCCCCCAGGCTGACCATGGCGGCCAGCAGTTGCTCCCGGTTCTCTCTCATGAACTTTATGTCTAGCATGTTATTCCCTCTGTGAATAGAAAGCGCCCCCCATCCGATCCAGGACGAGGGGCGCTCGTGGTGCCACACTGGGTTCGCCGGAGCCTCACGGCCGCGGCCTCACGGGGTCGGTCTGACCCCAGACCCGCTAACGGGGGTCAAACGGCAGCCCATACTGCCGCGGACCAGACCTGACAGATCTCGAAGACCTGTCAGGTCTAAAGTCACGGGTTCCGGGCTGCGGCTCGGGAGGGGATTTCGGACGACCGGCCCACCGCCTCGCACCGGCCGGCGGCTCTCTGAAGCGTCTGGTACACGTGGGCATAAATTCCTTCACGATTCCTGCTCCCCGCCGGTCACGGACCGGCGGGCGGTTGTCCACCTGACGCCGCCGGGTCACGGACCCGGCGGGAGCAATCGGAACCCCATAGATATTTACGCCGTCGTGTACTGGCGCGTCCTACTTGTCTCCGTCGATGCCGTTGGTTGTTACGAGCGGGAGTATAGCATAGCACGCGATGACGCGTCAAAAAGATGACGTGTCAAAAAGCGGTCCGCGGTCAGCTTTCAACGATCAGAGAATGCGGCG
>MNXL01000054.1 GCA_001871755.1 Anaerolineae bacterium CG2_30_64_16 | reverse complement strand
GGTCATGTGGGCGTTCAATTCGCCGACCCTGGCCGGCCGCGGGCTGTTGCGCCTGCGCCGCAGCGAGATCTGGATGACGACGGATGAACTTCTGCACCGTTACAACGAGAGGAAACGAAAGGAGGACATCTACCATGACTGAGAAACTGCTCCCATCTGCCGGCCAGGCCGATGAGGCCGCGAGCCGGACACTGCGCATTCTGGATGGCGTGTTCGACGCCGAGGCAAAGCAGCGGGTGGGCGTGCGTCTGTGGGATGGTACGCGCTGGCCCGACGACGCGCCCCGGCCGGCCACGCTGGTGCTCAACCATCCCGGCGCGCTGCGCACGATGTTTCTGCCCGGCACCGAGCTGGCCCTGGCCGAAGCGTACCTGTACGACGACTTCGACATCGTCGGCGACATCGAGGCGGTCTTCGGCCTGGCCGATGCGCTGGCCGCGCGGACCTCCGGCTGGCGCAAGAAGCTGGCGGCCGCGCGTGACCTGCTGCGGCTGCCGGCCGGCTCCAACCCCGAGTACGGCCAGCGTGGCCCGGCTCGATTGGCCGGCAAGCGCCACTCGGTCGAACGCGACCGCGCGGCCGTCACCTATCACTACGACGTCTCGAACGACTTCTATGCGCTGTGGCTCGACCGGCGCATGGTCTACTCGTGCGCCTATTTTCAGGCCGCCGATGACGACCTGGACACGGCGCAGGCGCGCAAGCTGGACACCCTCTGCCGCAAGCTGCGCCTGCAGCCCGGCCAGCGCCTGCTCGACATCGGCTGCGGCTGGGGCGGACTGGTGATGTACGCGGCGCAGCATTACGACGTGGACGCCACCGGCATCACCCTCAGCGGGCCGCAGGTGGCGCTGGCGAACGAACGCATCGCCGCAGCCGGCCTGGCTGACCGCTGCCGGGTCGAGGCGCGGGATTACCGCGAGCTGGATGAGCCGGCAGGGTATGATGCCCTGGTCAGCGTGGGGATGTTCGAACACGTGGGCGCGGCGGTGTTGCCGGCCTACTTTGCCCAGGCCTGGCGCCTGCTCAAGCCCGGCGGCGCCTTCCTCAATCACGGCATCGCCAGCCGCGCCACCGATGCGCCGCTGCACGGCCCCAGCTTCAGCGACACCTACGTGTTCCCCGACGGCGAGCTGACCCCGATCAACATCACCCTGCACGCTGCGGAGGGGGCCGGCTTCGAGGTGCGCGACGTCGAGAGCCTGCGCGAACACTACGCGCTGACGCTGCGCCACTGGGTGCGCCGCCTGGAAGCGGAGCACGACCAGGCGCTCAAGTTCGTGGATGAGCCGACCTACCGCGTCTGGCGGCTGTTCATGTCCGGCTCGGCGCACGGCTTTACAACAGGGCGGCTGAACGTCTACCAGGCGCTGCTGGTCAAGCCCGACGCGCGTGGCCGCAGCGGCTTGCCGTTGACACGCGATGATTGGTACGTCGCAGCCTGAGCTCAGATCTTAGCGCAGACCTTCAAGGTCTCGGAGACCTTGAAGGTCTACTCACTGTCGCTGACGGCGGCGGAGACGGAGTAGAGAGACATGCCCGAAGTAGATTGGAGCCTCTGGTTCACGGAGTACGACGCGGCCGTGGCGGCCGCCAAAGAAGCGCACAAGCCGATCCTGTTGCAGTTCCACCGCGACAAGTGCGCCGGCTGCAAGAAGCTGTATGCGCTGACGTATCCCGACGCCGGGGTCGCGACGGAGCTGCACGATTGGTTCGTGCCGCTGCGCCTGGACATTCTGCAGAACCGGGAAATCCGGGCGCGCCTGGCCGCCGTGTGGACCCCCTCGTTCTACGTGCTGGACCGGTCGGGCAAGCTGCACTTTCACCTGGATGGCTACCTCGGCCCGGAGGACTTCCGCGTTATCCTGCGCCTGGCCAAAGCTGCGGTGGACACGGCCCGCGGCCGCTATGAAGCCGTGATGGCGCTGATGGAGGATGGCCTGAGCCGGTTTCCCGACAACCCACGCGCGGCCGCGATGCTGTTCCGCAAAGGGATGGCGTGGTACCTCTCGACCTGGGAGCGGGACGCGTTCCGCGACCCCATGCTGGACATCATCGAACGCTACCCCGCCAGCCCCGAGGCCCGCATGTGGCCGTGGCTGGACGACCCTGCGGCCGAGCTGGGGGCCTGATGGCCTCATGCATCACGTGCCAGGCACTGGCGACCACAGGTCGCTTGGAAGTGCCTGGCATGTTGTTGGAGAAATTGAGAGGAACCACGAAGTGCTACAACCTTTTATCATCAAGCGCCGCTGCCCGGCGCAAGACACGTTATGCAAGGCGATTCCGGCCTGCCCGCGTGATGCCATACGTTACGTGGCCGACGAGGACGAACCGTTGGGCGGGGTCATCGTCTTCGATTACGACAGGTGCGATGGCTGCGGGCAGTGCGCCCAGGAGTGCTGCGGCAGCGCTATCGAGATGCGGTAGGCCGCCTACGGTTGAAACCGTAGTCTGGCACAACCCAAACCCGTTGAAACGGGTTTCCGCTCCGGGACGCAGTGCGTTTCAACGCACTTTTCTTACCAGACGGTGATTTCAATCACCGGCCCGCTGCCATGGGCTGCCGCAATATGACCGGGCTCATAGTCAGAGGGAGAAGGTGGGTGTAATGTACTACATGCAGTAATCTCTATATAGCACGATTCGCATACCTAAGGAGATCACAGTGAGCAGTGAATTTCTCGAAACCACGGTGGATAAATTCATCTTCCGCGTGAAGGTCGGCTACCTCTACAACGAGGCCGGTGTTTGGGTCGCCTATGACCCCGCGCACGGCACGGCCCGCGTCGGCTTGACCGACTTCCGCCAACAGGCCAGCGGCGATGTCGCGTTTGTTGACCTGCCCGCGGTGGGAACCCAAGTCGCGGCCGGCGGTGACCTGGTCAACATCGAGACCATCAAGGTCGACCTGACCGTGCCCGCGCCGTTCGGCGGGGAGGTCGTGGCCGTCAACAAAGGCCTGGACGAGACCCCGGAGCTGATCAACCAGGCGCCATATGGCGACGGCTGGTTGGTCGAGCTGAAACCGGAGCAGTGGCCGGCCGAGGGCCTGCTGGATGCGCCGGCCTACCTGGCCGTGATGCAGGCGCAGGCCGAAGCAGAGGCCGCCCAATGAGCAAACGTGTCATCATCGTGCCGTGCAGCGGCATCGGCAAGACGTATGGTACCGTGACGCGCGAGGCGGCCTACCAGGTAGCGGAAGAGCTGCGCCCTGAGACAACGGCCATCGTGCCGCTGTCGTTGCTCGTGCTGGGCGACGAAGGGGCGCGGGCGGCCGTCCAGGGCGCCCAGGTGATCACCATGGATGGCTGCTCGCTGGCCTGCGCCACACTCAACGTCCGCCAGGCGGGCGGCGCGGTAGCTAAGGACTTCACCGTGTTGGACGCTTTCCGGCGCAACAAGGCCCTGAAGCCCAGGGGCATCAGCGAGCTGAACGAGGGCGGTCAGGCCCTGGCCCGCGTGCTGGCGGACGAGATCGCACAGACAACCGATGAATTGATCGCGGGAGGCGTTGATCATGCCTAGTCTACCGAAACGCAAAGTGGGCATTGTAGCGTGCTCGGGCGAGGAGCTGCCGGCGGGCACCGTCACCCGCCTGGCCGCGCTCAAGGCGCTGGAGGATCTGCGGCCCAGCGAGACGGTCACCATCTGCCTGCCGCTCTTCCTGGCCGGCGGCGAAGGGGATCGCGCCTTCGCCAGGTTCTACCCGACCATCGCCGTGGACGGCTGCGAGAAGCGTTGTGCGGCGCGCGCCACTGAGCTCTACAGCAATAAGCCGGCGGCCAGCATCGTGGTGGACGACATCCTGGCGCAACACAATCTGCCGGCGCCGCAGGGGCTGCGGCGGTTGACGCCGGAAAGCGGTGCCGTCGTGGATGCCCTGGCCGGCGCCATCGCCGCCGAAGTCGATCATCTGATGGCTGTGCGCTGGAGCCGGACCGATGGCGCGATCCTGGAGGCGGCGCCCGCGGCCCAGGAAGCTGTCAGCACGTCGGCCTGCGCTTGCGGCTCCGGCATTCCGGTGACCACGGTCCAGATAGCCGGTCGCGCGGTGCAAATCATGGCGCTGGAGCCGATCCTGGAGCTGGCCTACAACCAGGGATTACGCGCCAACGGCACGGGCGCGCTCCCTGATGAGATCCTGCAAACCGTGCAGGTCTATAACACCGTGCCATCTGGCGAGGAAGAGCAGTATGCCCAGGCGCTTGACTTGGCCTGGCGCGCCTACTGCGAACAACGCGAGGGACAAAGCAATGGCTAAACTTGTCTTGAGCCCTGCCGAAAGAACCGCGATCTACTCCACCGAAGTCTCCTGGCGGGGCGAGCACTGGGGGCACATCGTCATGGGCAACGGCCCGCAGATGGTCTTCTCGGCGCCGCCCGACGCCTACGGGCAGGCTGGCGTGCTGACCCCGGAAGACGCGTTCGTGGCTGCGGCCAACACCTGCGTGATGATGATGTTCCTCTGGGCCAGCGAGCGGTTCAAGATTGACCTGGTGGACTATCGCTGCCGCACCGAGGGCACCAAAAAGATCGAGCTGGATCGCACCGAGATCTTCACCCACCTGCGCTTTTGGCCCGAGATCGTCGTGCGGGCCGATGCCGACGGGGACGCGGCCAGCACCGAAAAGCGTGTGCGCAAGGCGCTGGCGTCAGCCCAGAAGTATAGCCTGGTGGCCAACTCGGTCAAGAGCGAGATCAGCGTAGAACCGCAGATCACAGTGATTTAGAGGGAGAGCACAGATGCCAACCTACGATTTCGAATGCCAGGATTGCCGCAAGAAGTTCGAGCTATTCCTGAGCTTTGCCGAAATAGCCAGCCAGCCCACGATTCGCTGCCCGGAATGCGCCAGCCAGAACATCCAGCGCGTCTGGACGGCGCCGGTGATGTGGATGCAGGGCGAGCGCACGTTGTCCGCCGGGAGCAAGGCGCCGTCCGCCGGCTGCGGCTGCAACCGCTGACGACTGGCGAGGGCCGGCGCTCTCTGGGCATGCGCTGCCCCTCCGGGAACGGGGTAACTTATGCTAAACATCAAGGTTTTGGGGCCGGGTTGCTCAAATTGCTATATCCTGGAAGGACTGGTGATCGCCGCTGTCCAGGTTCTGAGCGACCAGAAGCCGCATCTGTTCGAGGGCGTGGAGGCGACGCTGGAGCATCTGACCGAGCAAAGCGACTTTCGCAAGTACCGCGTCCTGTTCACGCCCGGCCTGGTCGTCAACGAGCAACTTGTCGTCGCCGGCCGCCTGCCGAGCGTGTTAGAAGTCATGGCGGCGCTCGAAAAGCACCTGACGGACAGCAAGTAAACGGTGGCTTATTATGAACGGCATACCATCTGGAAGCGGAGCATGCTGCCCTCCCCGCGCGGAGGGGATCACGTACCTCAAGGTCGGCGCGCGCAGTATCATGGTTGGGATGATGGGGCTCGAAACGATGTTTCAGCAGTT